>NZ_JBFAMU010000813.1:0-1526 GCF_040656655.1 Micromonospora sp. NPDC049799 | reverse complement strand
GTGGCCATGGAGTCGTTCGAAGGCTCTCTGCACGGAAAGAGCGGCGCGTTCAACTACCGGGCCTCTCCGCGTGACGGTGACGGGTCCCTGCCGTGACGCGGCGGGCCCGACGCGGGCTCCCGGGTGGCCGGAGGCTCAGGGCTGGGCCGGCAGGCGGAACAACGCGTCGAAGTCGTGCCGGGTGACCGACCAGTCCCAGGTCGCCCGCGCGTGCGCGGCGGCGCTGCTGCCGGCGGTCCGCCACTGCTCCTCGTCGGTGGTCCCGGCCAGGATCCGCTGGGCGGCCTCCTCGGGCGTTCGCACCACCCAGTCCGCCGGGAACAGGGTGCGGGCGCCGCTGCGCTGGCGAGCGAAGAAGGGCCAGTCCCGCACCACCGGAAGCGCGCCGCTGGCGGCGCCCTCCACGAGGGCGCAGTGGAAGCTCTCCCGGACCGAGGTGCTGAGGATGACGCCGACACGGGTCAGCGCCTCCGGAACGTCGGTGACGTGACCGACCCGGGTGACCGCGCCCGCCGTCTCCAGCTCGCGGAGCTCCCGGTCGAGCGCCGCCTGGTAGTCGCGCACCGCGCCACCGGCGGAGGCCTTCAGGCCGTCGCCGATCAGGAGCAGCCGGTACCGGGAATCGGACCGGCGCAGCACCCGGAGCACCTCCAGGGCCCATCGTGGGTCCTTCGCCACCGCGCCGACGCCCACGAGTCCCAGGGTGAACCGGGCCGCCGGGTCCTTCGCCCTCGGATAGGCGCCCAGGTCCATGGCGTTGGCGATCACGTGCAGGCGGGGGGCGCCCTCACCGGACAGGTCGGGGGACACCGCCGTGACCAGCTCCCGAAGGTGCTCGGAGACGAACACCACGTCATCCACCCGGCTGAAGTCGACCAGGTGCGGCCAGAAGCTCAACGCCTCGAAGCTGTGCAACCGGATCACCACTCTCGTGTCGCCGGGGTCCACCAGCGTGACCAGAGCGGCGGTGGCGACGCACCAGTCGACGAAGAGCGTGTCCGCCCAGTCGAGATGCGGCCGCAGCCACTCCTCGACCCGCTCGCCGTACGGGGAGCTTCCGGTCACCAGGTGATCCACGACCGGGTCCACCCGCTTGATCAGCGGCCCGGCGGTGGGGTCGTCGGTCAGGTGCAGGTAGCGGAACTCCACGGCGGGGTGTGCCGCGTACCGTTCCCGGATCTCGCGCAGGAAGTGCGGATTGCCGTTGGTCAGCACCAGCAGCCGGAGCGGTCGGTCGGCCGGTGCCTCGGCCGCCGGCGTCCCGCGTCCCCGGGGGGCCAGCAGCGCCTGCCCCGTGACGCTGTCCCGGAGCGGCGCGAGGAAGGCCGAAGGGTCGTCCGCCAGCGGCGAGGAGAGCCGGTCGAAGTGCAGGCTCCGGTGGAACAGCACGCGCAGGGCGCGGTACAGGTGCCGGCCCGCGGTCCGTGGGTCGCCGGCGGTGAACCGCTCGTCGGCCACCGCCAGCTCGGCGCGGACGGCCTCGGTGAGGTGCGGCGGCGTGCGACCTGCCGCCAGCTCGTCGGCGG
>NZ_JBFAMU010000812.1:0-1527 GCF_040656655.1 Micromonospora sp. NPDC049799 | reverse complement strand
GTCCGGGCACCGAACCACCATGACCGTCACCTCGACGCCGTGCCGCTAGAGGAACACCGACACGTCGTCGATCTCGCCGGTGACCAGCTTCCGCTCCGCCAGCGCGGTCAAGTCGGCCACCGCGAGCCAGCCCGCGCGGTCGCCGCGCAGCAGGGCGATCGACTGCCGGTCGAGCTGCGCGGCCATGCGCTCGCCGAGCGACCGGGCGGCGGCGGTCGCGGGGTCGTCCACCGGCGCCGACGAGGGCCCCCCGGGCGCCTCCGCTCCGGCGTCGCGCACCGCGCCGACCAGCAGCGCCGTCGGCACCCCGCAGGCCAGCAGCACCACGGCCGCCGCGAGCGCCGTCCACAGAGCCCACCGTCGTCGTGGCGCACGCTCCGGAGACCCCGGCGGTACGACCACCGCGTCCGGCCTGCCGTCAGGAACCCGGGGGACGAGCACCGTCGGCGCGTCACCCGAGTGGCGATCCACTCTGGGCATGAGCGCCGTCGGCGCCTCCTGCGCCCCGGGTACCGGCCGCGCGTCCGACCCGACCCTCGCCATGAGGATGGTGGCCGCCTCCTGGTCCACGTCGCCCGTCGACGGCCCCGGTGTGGGCGTCACCGGAGCAGGCGCGGGCCCGGGAGGCGACGGGAGCTCGGAGGTCGCGGCGGGCTCAGAGGTCGCGGCGGACTTGGGGGTTGCGGCGGGCTCGGAGGTCGCGGCGGGCTCGGAGGTCGCGGCGGAATCCGGGATCGCGGGTGGCTCCGGGTTTGCGGCGGACTCGTGAACTGACGCCGGCTCGGAAGCCGACGCGGCCTCGGAAGCCAACGGGACTGTGGACGGTGGCGCCTCCGGGGCCCGCTCCGCCCTGTCCTCCCCGGTGCCCGCTGACGGCCCCTCGGTCACCGCTGGATCGTCCGCCTCGGGCGTGCCGTGAGTCACTCGGCGAAGGTTACGGTCATTCCGCCGATCCGGCGAGCACCCCCACCCCACCCACCCCACCCCCCCACCGCGCCCCACCCAACCCACGCGGCGATCTTGCACTTTGTGCCTCGGCGAAAGGGGCGAAGGACGCAGATCGGCGACCGAAAGTGCAAGATCGCGGAGGCGGGGAGGGGGACGGGCGGGGAGGGACGGGCGGGGAGGGGAGGGAGGGGTGGGGTGGGGAGGGTGGGGTGGGAGGGACGGGTGGGGTGGGGTGGTCAGTCTTTGCGGGGCCAGGAGCGGTAGGCGGCGTCCATTCCGTCGACCATGCGGTCGAAGGAGCGGTCCACGTCCCGGGGCAGGCCGAACCCGCCCGCCGCCTCCAGCATCACGAAGCCGTGCACGGCTGCGCGGAAGGCACGTACCGCGTCGACGGCCGGCTCGCCGGTCACCCCGTACCCCCGCAGGATGGCGTAGATGACCGTGACCGCCCGCTCCCCCGCGGCCCGGTGCGCGGCGTCGGCCGGGTCCGGCGCACGCTGGGTAGCCGGGTAGCGGCCGGGGTGCCGGCGGGCGTGGGCGCGGTAGGCGGCGGCGACGGACCGGAGGGCGTCGACGCCG
>NZ_JBFAMU010000811.1:0-1531 GCF_040656655.1 Micromonospora sp. NPDC049799 | reverse complement strand
CGCCGCGCCGGTGCTGTGGCGGACGTACAACCAGCTCCGCTCGGAGCGCGAGGGGCGCATCCGCGAGCAGGAACGGGCCGAGCTGGCCGCCATGGGCAAGAGGGTGTACGCGACCAGCCGCGACGCGGCCAAGCGCGAGCGGATCGCCGAGCTGGGCGCGACCGCCGTGGAGCCGGGCGCCCGGCTGCCGGAGCGGGTCGACGTGGTGATCGAGACGGTCGGCGCCGCCACCTTCGACCACTCGCTCAAGTCCGCCGCGCCGATGGCCCGGATCGTGGTCTCCGGCGCCACCGCCGGGCACGAGCCGAAGGTCAACCTGCGCCGGGTCTTCGCCATGCAGTTGGAGATCCTGGGCACCTCGATGGGCACCCCGGACGAGCTGACCGCGCTGCTCGCGTTCTGCGCCGAGCGGGGCGTGCGCCCGGTGGTCGACAGCGTGGTGCCGTTCAGCCGGGTCGAGGAGGCCTTCACCCGCCTGCACTCCGGCGACGTCTTCGGCAAGGTCGTCGTCGACCACACCGCCTGACCCACCGCCGCGCGGCGCGCGCGTCGCGACGCGCCGCGCGCGCCGGCGAGGCCCCTGTTTCACGGAAATAGTGGCCTCGCGGCGTGAGATGGCCACTGTTTCCGTGAAGTTGCGCGGGGCGCGGGCAGGCGGCGACCGTGGGCGCGGGCGTCAGAGGCGGTTGTCGAGGGTGGCGATGTCGTCGCGGGCGGCGTCGGTGGGGATGCGGCGCTTGGCGGCCTCGTCGCCGTACAGGGACCAGCGCAGGAACTCGACCGTGGTGTCCGAGACCACCCGGAGCGCCGGCCCGTCGCCGAGCAGCGCCCGGCCGTGGTCGCCCTTCGGCAGGCTCAGCATCGCCTTCGGCCACGGCACCTTGTCGTACGCGGCGCGGCCGGCGGCGTAGTCGACCACCTCGTCCGCCTGGCCGTGCACGAACAACTGCGGGGCGGCGGCACCGGCGAACGCGGTGCCCACCCCGAGCGCGGTGCCGGCGAACACCACCCCGGCGTCGAGCCGCTCGTCCCGGCCCGTGGTGAACAGCCCGATCGTGGTCACCCCGCCGGCCGAGTGCCCGGCCGCCGCCACCCGGTCGGTGGCCAACCGGCCCCGCAGCGGGTCGCCGGCCCGGCCGTCGAGGGCGAGGACCTGGGTGAGGGCGTACGACACGTCGGCGGGCTGGTTCAGCACGTCGAGGACGTTGCCGTCACCGCCCCGCGAGGTGCGCGGGAAGGTCGGGGCCGCCACCACGAACCCGGCCGCCGCCCAGCGGGTCAGCAGCGTCTCGTAGTCGGCCGGGCGGCCGCCCAGGCCGTGGCTGAACATGACGACGGGAAACGTCCCCCTCGCCGCGTCCGCCGACCGTTCCGGCTCGCCACCGGCCCTACCGGCCGCCGGGTACCAGACGGTCACCGGCAGGGGGCGGTCGCCGTCGCGGTTCAGCTTCAGCTCGCGTACGCCCACCGCGAAGGCCCGTTCCGGCGCGGACCCGGCCGGGACGCGCGGCGAGGGCGTGGCGACCGGCGG
>NZ_JBFAMU010000810.1:0-1533 GCF_040656655.1 Micromonospora sp. NPDC049799 | reverse complement strand
CTCGGCCTACCTTGATCCATCGAGTCCGCTGTATGTCGACGCGGTGACCGCCAGCCCGTACCTGGGCGTCGGTTCGCTCGCCCCGATGTTCGAACACGGGCCGAGACGCCAGTCCCGCTCGGTGTCGGTACGCGCACAGCCCAGCAGCGTGACGTCCCAGCCCGCCTCGGCGGCCGACCGGGCCGCCTTCTGCACGCGGGAGTCCCCCTCGATCCCGTTGTCCACGAGCATGACCACGCGGCCGGCACTGTTACCGGACGTGGTGCCGTCGAACTGCACGAATGGTTCTCCGATTCATCGTGTCCCGAGTCGGTGCCCGGCGAGTGTACGGCAGTTCCGGGCCGGCGAAATCGCACCCGGCTACGGCTCACGGCGCTGCGGAAAGGCGCTCTGAACAGGGCGGCAAGCATCTTATATCCGGCTGTATACGTACTGGACTCCTGTTCCTCACCCGCCTTTTCCCTGGTGCCGGTTAGGTCGTTCGTACCGCGCCGCCCCGCTTCTCCGCACCGTCCATTCCGGCCGGCAACGGGAATTCGGAACGTGGCCGCCATCAATGAGTAGGCGGAAATTCATGTCGCGTACACCTGACGTCAGCGTCGTCATCCCGACCTGCGACCGGCCGGACCTCGTCACCCGGGCCGTGCGCAGCGCGCTGGCCCAGTCGGTGCGGGAGATCGAGGTGCTCGTCGTCGTCGACGGCGCGGACGTCGACACGCAGGCGGCCCTCGCCGGGGTCGAGGATCCCCGCCTGCGCGTCCTGCCGCTGCCGGAGCGTGGTGGCGCGCCGAACGCCCGCAACGTCGGCGTCCAGGCCGCCCGGGGTCGCTGGACGGCGCTGCTGGACGACGACGACGAGTGGCTGCCCCGGAAGCTGGAGACGCAGCTGGCGCTGGCCGCGACCGCGTCGGTGCCGCTGCCGATCGTCGGCAGCCGGCTGGTCAACCGCACCCCACGGGCCGAGTTCGTGCTGCCCCGACGGCTGCCCGAGCCGGGCGAACCGATCTGCGAGTACCTCACCGTCCGGCGGGGGCTCTTCCACGGCGACGGCTTCATCCAGACGTCCACCATCATGGCGCCCACCGAGCTGCTGCGGCGCGTCCCGTTCACCGTCGGCCTGCGCCGCCAGCAGGAGCTGGACTGGACGCTGCGCGCCCTGGCCCACGACGACGTCGCGCTGCTGATCGCACCCGAGCCGCTGGTGCTGTGGCACCAGGACGAGGACCGTCCCCGAATCAGCCTCTCGTCGCCCTGGGAGGCGCAGTGGGAGTGGCTGCGGGCGAGCCGGCCGCTGCTCACCCCGAAGGCGTACGCGGCCATCGCGATGAGCATCGTCGCGTCGATGGCGGCGACGACGCGCAGCCTGACGGTGTTCCGGATGCTGCTGGCCGACGCCCGCCGCAACGGCCGTCCCAGCGCAGTCGACTACCTGACGTACCTCCAGATCTGGCTCATCACGCCGCAGCTGCGCCACGCCGTGCGGGACCGGATCCTCGACCGCCGCCGCCGCGTCGCGTCGGCGCGGCCGGCGGC
>NZ_JBFAMU010000809.1:0-1536 GCF_040656655.1 Micromonospora sp. NPDC049799 | reverse complement strand
GCCCGCGTACGGCTCGGGGGTGGTCGTGGTGCGGCGGCGCTGGCACTCCCGCAGCCGGCGCAGGGCCGGCGGGTGGACGTTGGCGCGGTCCAGGTCGCCGCCGTAGTGGGCGAGCACGCGGTGGTCCATCACCCGGCGCCAGACCGGCGGGACCAGCGCGGCCACCAGCATGGTCGCGTAGCCGGCGGGCAGCTGCGGCGAGAAGTCGAAGCTGCGCAGGGTCTGGTAGCGGCGCAGCGGGTTGGCGTGGTGGTCGCTGTGCCGCTGGAGCTGGAAGAGGAACACGTTGGTGACGGTCCGGTCGCTGTTCCAGCTGTGCCGGGGGTCGACCTTCTCGTAGCGGCCGGCGGCGTTGCGCTGCCGGGCCAGCCCGTAGTGCTCGAGGTAGTTGACCGCCTCCAACAGGGAGAACCCGACCACGGCCTGGAGAATCAGGAACGGCAGCACGACCGGGCCGAACGCGACGACCAGCAACGCGTACAGCGCCAGCGTCATCGCCCACGCGTTGAGGATGTCGTTGCGCCACGTCCAGGGGTTGCGGCTCCGGAGGCGGAAGCGGCTGGTCTCCAGCCGCCAGGCCGAGCGCAGGCTCCCCCAGACGGTACGCGGCCAGAACGCCCAGAAGCTCTCGCCGAGGCGGGAACTGGCCGGGTCCTCCGGGGTGGCGACGCGGGTGTGGTGCCCCCGGTTGTGCTCGACGTAGAAGTGCCCGTACCCGGTGGGGGCGAGGGCCACCTTGGAGAGCCAACGCTCCATCGTCTCGCGCTTGTGGCCCAGCTCGTGGGCGGTGTTGATGGCGATGCCGTTGACCACCCCGATGGTGGCGACCAGGCCGGCCGCGCCCAGCGCCGTCAGGTCACCGGAGGCCCAGACGGCGCAGCAGACCACCAGGGCGGCGTACTGGGCCGGCAGGTAGAGGTAGGTGAGCCAGCGGTAGTAGCCGTCGGCCTGCAGCCGGGGAACCGCCTCGTCCGGCGGGTTGCGCCGGTCGTCGCCGATGAGCAGGTCGACCACCGGGATGAGCCCGAAGACGAACGCCGGGGTGAGCCACCAGGCCCAGGCGCCGCCGCCGGCCCGCCAGGCGGCCCAGCCCAGGAAGGGCAGCGCCGGGACGAGCAGGGCCAGCGGCCAGAGCGGCCGGCGGGTGTCCCGCCAGGCGGTGGGGGTGACGGTCGCGTCGACGGCCATGGCCGACCTCCGATCTCTCGCGGTCTCCCCTCCGACTGTGGCAGCCGTCACTCGATTTTACAAGAGGCATAATTTTGTAAAGTCTCGATCAACGGCGTGCGGGACGCCATCCCGCCCGGGCCGTCGGCCCGCCCCACCGCCGGTCCGCCCCGGCGTCGTCGGTACCGGTCGCCCCGGCCGTCCTGGTGAGATGCCGCAGGCGCAGCAGCAGGCCGAAACCCATCGAGAGCAGCAGCCCACCGAGCAGGAACGCGGCCTGCACCACGCCGAACCCGCCGGAGGCAGCCACCGGCCGTCCCGCTCCCGCGGCGGGTGGCACGTCGGCCGCCGGGGGCACCTCGGCGACCG
>NZ_JBFAMU010000808.1:0-1536 GCF_040656655.1 Micromonospora sp. NPDC049799 | reverse complement strand
CCTGGTACGACGCCGACATCGATCACGTCATCATCTCCGAGGCGCAGATCCGCGAGAAGACCGCGGAACTCGCCGAGACCTGCTTGGCGAGTTCCGCCGCTGACCGCCCTGGCCGGCGGCGGCGAGCTGGTGGTCGCCGACGGCAACCACCGCAGCCTGGCCGCCCAGACCGGCGGCCTGCCGCGCTTCCTGTCGGTGGTCACCACGCCGGCGTCGGTGGCCATCCAGCCGTACAACCGGCTGGTCAGTGAGCTCACCACCACGCCGGAGGAGCTGCTCGACCGCCTCCGGGCCGCGGGTGCGGAGATCACCCCGATCGACGGCCCGGTCGAGGTTCCGGCGGCCGGCGGCACCGTCGTGCTCCGGCTCGCCACCGGGGCGTACGCGGTACGCCTCCCGCACGCCGGCGGGTCCCGCCTGGAGAACCTGGACCACGCGCTGGTCGAGCGGCTGCTGCTGCGCGACGCCCTCGGGCTGGACCCGGGCGACAAGCGGATCACGTACGTCGGCGGCGACTACCCGGCGGCCTGGTTGACCGGTGAGGTCGACGCCGGCCGTGCGGAGCTGGCCGTCCTCATCGCCCCGGTGACCGTGGACGACTTCGTCGCGGTGAACCTCGCCCGGGAGAAGATGCCCCGCAAGAGCACCTGGTTCACCCCGAAGGCGCGGGGCGGTCTGGTGGTCGCCGAGCTGTCCCGCTGAGCCGTTGTGACGAATCCACTCCGGGGCGCCGCCCGCGCGGAGTCCCGGAGAGCGGCCTGAGAGACTGCGGGTCATGCGCGTCTACCTGGGATCCGACCACGCCGGTTTCGAGTTGAAGGTGCACCTGGCCAACCACCTGGCCAAGCAGGGGTACGACGTGGTCGACGTCGGCCCGCACGCCTTCGACCCGGACGACGACTACCCGGCCTTCTGCCTGCACACCGGTCACCGGGTGGTGACCGACGCGGGCAGCCTGGGTGTCGTCATCGGCGGCTCGGGCAACGGCGAGCAGATCGCCGCCAACAAGATCGCCGGGGTGCGGGCGGCGCTGGCCTGGAACACCGACACCGCGCAACTGGCCCGCGAGCACAACGACGCCAACATCGTCGCGGTCGGCGCCCGCCAGCACACGCTGGACGAGGCGACCGCCATCGTGGAGGCCTTCCTCGCCACGCCGTTCTCGGGCAACGAGCGGCACGCGCGCCGCATCGCCCAGGTGGCCGACTTCGAGCGCACCCGCGAACTCCCGCCCCTGCCCTCGCAGTGATCGTCTGCGGCTGAGCTGTCGGCGGCCCGGCGTGTCGGACCGCTGATCAGCAGACGATCATCGACGCACCGGCGGGGCCGGTCAGCGGCGGGGGAGGTCCTCGCGGGGGGTCCAGTTGCGGCGGACGATCTGCACGTGGGCCTCGGCCTCGGCCAGGTCCTCGTCGGTGGGCCGGGCCGCGTCGCGTGCCCGCATCGCGGCCGCCACGCCGACCTGTGAGGAGCCGGAGCCTCGAACGTGGTCGACGACATGACCATGGGCATCACCCACGTGATCCGGGCCGAGGA
>NZ_JBFAMU010000807.1:0-1542 GCF_040656655.1 Micromonospora sp. NPDC049799 | reverse complement strand
CAGCCGGGCCAGCTCCCCGGCGGTCCACGCCCGGCCGTCGAGCAGCGCCAGGCACATCCGGGCCCGGGTGTCGTCGGCGAGCAGCGCGGCGAGCCGGGCCAGCTCCGGCCCGCCACCGACAACGGAACTCATCCGCCCATGCTGGCACGTCCCGGCCGGTCCGCCCGCACCCCGTAGTTGAACGACATCGCCAACGGTCTTTACAACGTTGTATCCAACGTTGTAGAAACGGACACAGTGCTCGTCCACCACCGTCCCCCACCCGAGGCAGGTCAGATGGGACACCTCCGCCGCGGCGGCGCGATCGCCGCCGTGCTCGGTCTGCTGTTGGCCGGAACGGCGTCCGCGCCGGCCGCCGCCGACCCCGATCCCCGCTACCGCAACCCGATCTCCGCCGACTTCGCCGACACCTTCGCCGACCCCGTGATCGTGCGCGGCGAGGACGGCTTCTGGTACGCGTACGGCACCACCGACCCGCTGCGCGAGGGCGAGGGCGTGTTCCACCGCGTGCCCACGGCCCGGTCGACCGACCTGGTCGAGTGGACGTACGTCGGGGACGCGTTCGGCCCCGACCAGCGCCCGTCCTACGCGGCACCCGGTGCCGGCTTCTGGGCCCCCGACGTCCGCCGGGTCGGCGACCGGTGGGTCATGTACGTGACCGTCACCGACACCACCGCCTCGCCCGAGGGTGGCGACTTCGCCGTCGGCGCGGCCACCGCCCCCTCCCCCACCGGCCCGTGGACGTTCTCCGACGAGCCGGTCGTTGCGCCGCGCCCGGGCGGGGGTGGCGGGTGGCTGTGGACCATCGACCCGTCCCAGTTCACCGACGTCGACGGCACCCACTACCTGTACTACGGCAGCTACTACGGCGGCATCTCGGTGACCGCCCTGTCCCCGGACGGTCTGCGCGCGGTCGGCGAGCCCACCCTGGTGGCGATCGACAACAAGTTCGAGGGCAGCTACGTGCTGCGCCGCGACGGCTGGTACTACCTCTTCGCCTCGACCGCGAACTGCTGCGCCGGACCGGCCACCGGCTACTCCGTCCACGTCGGCCGGTCGCGCAGCCCGAAGGGCCCGTTCGTCGACCGCGACGGGATCCCGCTGACCGCGTCACGGGCCGGCGGCACCCCGGTGCTCACCCAGAACGGCAACCGCTGGATCGGCGTGGGCCACAACGGGTTCCTCACCGACCTGTCCGGCCAGGACTGGATCGTCTACCACGGCATCGACCGCGCCGACCCGTACCTGGACGAGCCGTTCGGCATCAACGAGCGGCCGATGCTGCTGGACCGCCTCGACTGGATCGACGGCTGGCCGACCGTCAACGCCGGCGCCGGCCCGTCCGAGGGCACCCGCCGCGCCCCGGTGACCACCGGGCGCGTCGACGAGCAGTTCACCGCCGGCCTCGACCGGTGGCGGGACGCCGGTGACTGGCGGGTCGCCGAAGGACGACTGGTCGGGACCGGGACGCTGCAGGCGCGTACCGCCCTCGGGGGCGACGTGCGGGCCGAGGCCGACCTGCGGCCGGCCGCCGCGACCCGC
>NZ_JBFAMU010000806.1:0-1544 GCF_040656655.1 Micromonospora sp. NPDC049799 | reverse complement strand
GGCCGCCGCTGCTGGTCGCCACCGAGGGCTGGCCGCCCAACGTGGCGGTCGCCGCCCGTGTCCTGCGTCGGATCGGGGGCCACGTCGTCGCGGTCACGCCCGGTGCGCCGCTGCCGTTCCGGGACGCCGCGTTCGACCTGGTGGTGAGCCGGCACCCGGTCCGCACCGACTGGGCCGAGACCGCGCGGGTGCTCCGGCCGGGCGGGACCTTCCTGTCGCAGCAGATCGGCCCGGGCACCGTACGCGAACTCAGCGAGGCGATCCTCGGTCCGCTGCCCCCACCCACCGAGCGGCACCCCGAGCGGGCGGTGGCCGACGCGGAGGCGGCCGGGCTGCGCGTGGTGGACCTGCGGGAGGCCACCCTGCGGACGGTGTTCCACGACGTCGCGGCGGTGGTCTGGTTCCTGCGCAAGGTGGTGTGGACGGTTCCGGGCTTCACCGTCGAGCGGCACCGTCCCGCGCTGGTACGCCTGCACCACCGCATCCGGGCCGAGGGGCCGTTCGTGGCGCACGCCCGCCGCTTCCTCGTCGAGGCGATCCGGCCCGCCGGCTGAGCCGAACACCGGTCAGCCGTGCGCCCGCGCGTGGTGGGCGGCGAGCACGTCGGTGCCGAAGTCGCTGGCCGGGCGGCGCAGCACCGTGTGCGCGTGGTTGCCGTCGTCGGTGGTGTTGTCGTACTCGACGAGCAGGTCGTCGCCCTGCACCCGGTAGTAGTGGCGTTGGCCGGGACGGGTGGGGCCGGCCCAGGCGAAGTGCAGCTGCCCGCCGTCGAGCCGCTGCGCCTCGTGCTGGGCCAGGGCGGGTGGCAGGCGTTCCAGGTACAGCGCGACGAGCTGCTCCACGAGTGCCCGCGCGCCGGGTCCGAGCCGGTCGGTCGCCACGCCGAGCGGTTCCAGCGGCCCGTCGACCCGGGGTCGGGTGGCGCTGACGATGTCGGCCGGCGCCTCGTCGGCGATGATCGCGGCGGCGCGGGCGGCCGGTCCCATCGCATCCAGCGCGGCGCGTGCCAGGTCCTCCTCGACGCCGAGCGGGCGGGACACGGGGCGACCGGCGTACCGGACGGCGGCCGGGTTGGCCCCGAAGAACACCGGCGCCGGGGAGACCTGGTCGTCCACCACCGTCATGCTCACCGACAGGTGGTGCCCCTCGACACGCCACGCCCAGGCGTCGTCCCGGTCGGGGTCGCCGAAGACGGCCACCCAGTAGTCGTCGCTGTGCCGTCCCCGCCGCCATCCCTCGGCCCGGTCGAGCACCTCCTCCAGCGCGACGATCGCCATCGCCTGCGCGTACGCCGTCGGGCTGAGCGCGGTGGCCAGCAGCCGGTGGGCGGCCTTGCGCGCGGCGCGGTCGAGGTCGGCGAGGCACACCCCGGGCCGGGGTCGCGGCCGGTACTCCAGCCAACGCCGAGCGGCGTCGTCGTCGAAGCGGTGCGCGGCGCGCGTGCGCTCCGGCTCGTCCAGGGCGGCGTCGTCGACGTCGGCGAGGGTCTCCATCAGCTTCTCGCGCCACTCGGCGGCGGAGTCGGCCAGGTCGGCCGGGATCTC
>NZ_JBFAMU010000805.1:0-1548 GCF_040656655.1 Micromonospora sp. NPDC049799 | reverse complement strand
CGCAGCAGCACCCGCCGCACCCACGAGCCGCGCCGCCAGTCGACGAACTGGTTCGTCAACATGCGGCGGACGTACCGCTCGGGCGAGTCGGCCCGAGCGCCAGGGGGGTGAAGGCGTCCGCTCCGTTCACCTCCGACGACCAGACCTCGGTGAAACCGGCCCGGTCGAGGGCCGCGTAGACCGCGGCGTGGTCGGCGAGCGGGATGCCGCCGAGCGGCACCGTCATACCCCATCGCGTCGTCATCGGTCGATGGTGCCCGCCCGCCGCACCGCCCCGCAAGATCGGCCGCCGGTTTCCCGGTTGTCGGTCGCCGGGCCCTGCCACGGTGTTACGACTGCCTGATGGGCAGCACGGACGGCGAGATACGTCGAGGTGGCGCGGCCGACGGGTCGCAACGGTTGCTGCCCACCACCGAGGATCCGGGGCGGGCGACGTTCCTGGAGTTGTTCTTCGACCTGGTCTTCGTGTTCGCGCTGACCCGGATCTCGGCCCGCGCCTTCGAGGACCTCGCGCTGGAACCGGGCGGCGGCGAGGGCTGGTCGGCGGTCACCGGCGGCGGCAAGACCCTGCTGCTGCTGCTCGCGCTCTGGGCCGTGTGGCAGGGCACCGCCTGGACGACGAGCCGGTACGACCCGCACCAGGGCTGGTTGCAGCTCGTCGTGATCGTCTCGCTGGTGTGCAGCATGGTGATGGGGGTGGCGATCCCCCGCGCCTTCGCCCAGACCGGGCTGGCGTTCGCCGTGGCGTACGTCGTCGCCCAGGTCTCCCGGCCGGTGATCCTGCTGATCGCTATCGGCCCGCATCCGTACCGCCGGCTCAAGGTCCGGATGGCGATCATCTTCGCCACGACCGGCGTGCTGTGGATCGTCGGTGCGCTGCTGCCGAGCACCCCGCGGGTGGTGTGCTGGCTGGTGGCGCTGACCCTGGAGTACACCGCCGTCCGCCTCGGCTACCCGGTGCCCGGGCTGGGCCGGTCGAAGGTCTCGAAGTGGGACATCGCCGGGGAGCACCTCGCCGAGCGCTACCAGCAGTTCTTCCTCATCGCCCTCGGCGAGACGATCCTGGTGGCCGGTTTCGCGTACAGCAAGGGCCCGTACCAGCCGTCGCAGACCGTCGCCTTCGCGCTGGCGCTGGCGACGTCGATCGTCATCTGGCGGATCTACGTGCAGCGGGCCGGGCAGATCCTCGCCGAGGCGGTCGGCCGGGCCCGCCAACCGGCGACGATCGGCCGGTCGGCCGCCGACACCCACCTGGTCATGGTGGTCGGCCTGGTCGCCACGGCGATCGGCTACGAGCTGGCCATCGAGCATCCGATGGACTACCACCCCGAACCGGCGTGGATCGCGATGATCATCGGTGGGCCGGTGCTCTTCCTGGCCGGCCGCGCCCGCTTCGAGTACGAGGTGTTCGGCCGTGTCTCGCCGGCCCGGTGGATCGCGGCGCTGGCGCTCCTGGCGGTGTCGCCCCTGCTGCTGCACCACCCGCTGCTGTGGGCGGCGACGACGGTCGTGGTGGTGCTGGTCGCGGTCGCGGTGGCCGACGCCCGC
>NZ_JBFAMU010000804.1:0-1560 GCF_040656655.1 Micromonospora sp. NPDC049799 | reverse complement strand
CTGCACCTCGGCCAGCATCGCGCCGGCGTCGGTCGGGCGGGCGCCCGGGTCCCGGCGGGTGGCCCGGCCGACCAGGTCGTCGAGCGCCCTGGGCAGCCCCGGCACCAGCATCGAGGGTGCCGGCACGTCCCGGTCGACGTGCTGCCAGGCGACGTCGACCGGCCGGTCCCCGTCGTAGGGCACGCGGCCGGTGAGCATCTCGAACAGCACGATGCCCGCCGAGTAGACGTCCGTCCGCGGGTCGGCGTGGCCGTCGGTGACCAGCTCCGGAGCGACGTACGCCACGGTGGCCATCAACTGGTTGTTGTCGTCCTCGGCGCTCGCCTCGACCGCCCGGGCCAGACCGAAGTCGGCGACCTTGACCACGCTGTCGATCAGGTTGGACACGCCCCCGGTCGGCGCCTCGGCGACCAGCACGTTCTCCGGCTTGACGTCACGGTGGACCAGCCCGGCCCGGTGCGCGGCGGCGATCGCGGCGAGCATCTGCTCGGCGATCGCCAGGGCCTCGTCCGGGTTGAGCCGGCGTCGCTCGGCCAGCACGTCGCGCAGGGTGCGACCCCGGACGTACTCCATGACCAGGTACGGCATGCCGCCGTGGGTGCCCTGGTCGTAGACGGCGACCACGTTGGGGTGGGTCAGCCGGGCGATGGTCTTCGCCTCGTCGGTGAACCGCGTCACGAAGCCGGCCATCCCGGCGCGCGTGTCCGGCGCCTGGGTCGGGTGAATGATCTTGACCGCCACGGTGCGCTCGAGGCGCTCGTCGGTGGCGGTGTACACGGTCGCCATGCCACCACGAGCCACGCGACCGCGGATGCGGTAGCGCCCGTCGATCAGTGAGCCCAGCAACGTGTCGGCGACCTGTGTGTCCATCGGCAGGCAGTCTATGTGTCCAGGGGGTGAAGGGAGAACAGGATGCTACAGCCGGCCCGCGACAGCGGCGGTACCGGCGCGCTCGTACCGCTGCGTACCTGCTCGGGCGGGTGCCGGGGGGACGACCCGTCGGGCCCGACCCGCCGGGCGAGCGGCGGGGTGCCGGTGGCCCGGGCCGGGCGGGACGTGGCAGGGTGATCGGGTGACCGACTCCGTACCCGCCGACCAGGGCGCACCCGACCCCGACCTCGCCGGACCCGCCGACCCGGCGGCCTGGCTGACCCTGCCGGACGTCGCCGAGCGCCTCGACGTGTCGATCAGCAAGGTCCACCAGATGATCCGGGACCACGAGCTGCTGGCCGTCCGCCGCGCCAACGTGCGGCGGATCCCGGCGGACCTGGTGGCGAACCAGACCGTGCTCAAGCACCTGCCCGGCGTGCTCAACCTGCTGGCCGACGCCGGCTACGACGACGAGGCCGCGTTGCGCTGGCTGTACGAGCAGGACGACACCCTGCCCGGCGGCACCCCGGCCACCGCGCTCGGTGGCGACCAGGCCCGCGAGGTCAAGCGTCGCGCCCAGGCCCTCGGCTTCTGACCTCCGACAGAGACGGATACGTCAATCACTGGCCCGGCGTCGCCCGACGAGCACCGATCGACCTCGCCTGACTGTGAGCATGGCGGGGTCGGCTC
>NZ_JBFAMU010000803.1:0-1564 GCF_040656655.1 Micromonospora sp. NPDC049799 | reverse complement strand
CAGGAGAGGCCAATACTGGAGGGGTGGCATGACGAGCCAGGTGCGTGGCGCCCAATTGGCGCGGCTGCTCGGGCAGTGGCATGCACTCCCCGGCCCACCACTACATCCAGGATCGAGCGCGATCTTTCCCGGGCGGACCGCGCGCCGCGGCTCAGCCGAGCGCCGGGGCGCGCAGGGCCGCCGGACCGTGCACGAAATCGGGGTCGATCTGCCGGGTCAGGTCGGTCCCGGTGCGTTCGTTGGCCCAGGCAGCCGCGTTGCGGCGGTGGAACTCGTGGGCGTGCCGGGTGAACGCCGCCCAGTCCTGCGGCGTCGCGTCGACCACGTCGGTGAGGCGGGCGAGCACCGCCCGGTTCGCCGGCTCCAACTCGGTCAGCGGGTCGACGGCGCCGCGCTCGGCCCGTCGTACGTACGCCGACCGGCCCACCCAGGTCAGCAGGTCGGCACCGACGTGTTCGCGGAGGAAGTCCACGTCGGAGGCGTCCTCGACCTTGTTGCCGACCACCGACAGGGCGACGCCGTAGTCGCGGGCGTAGCCGGCGTACTGGCGGTAGACGCCGACGCTGCGCACCGTGGGCTCGCAGACCAGGAAGGTGCGGTCGAAGCGGGTGAACAGGCCGGAGGCGAAGGAGTCCGCGCCGGCCGTCATGTCGACCACGGCGTACTCGCCGGGCCCGTCGACCAGGTGGTTGAGCAGCAGTTCCACCGCGCCCACCTTCGAGTGGTAGCAGGCCACGCCCAGGTCGTCGGCGGTGAACGCTCCGGTGACCGCGAGCCGGACCCCGCCGACCCGGCGGACGGCGGCGGCCCAGACCGGGTTCTCCTCGGTGAGCCGGAGCAGGCGGGACCCCCGCCCCGGCGGCGTCGTCTTGACCATCTCCGCCGCCGAGGTGATGCGGGGGTTGTCGCCGCGCAGGTACGCCTTGATGTCGGGCAGGAGGTCGCCGAGCGGCGGCAGGTGGGCGGCGTCGTCGGCGCTGCCGCCGAGGGCGACCGCGAGGTGCTGGTTGATGTCGGCGTCGACCGCCAGCACCGGGTGGCCGGCGTCGGCCAGGTGGCGGGTGAAGAGGGCGGCGAGGGTGGTCTTCCCGCTGCCGCCCTTGCCGACGAATGCGATCTTCATCCGGGCTGCTCCGTCAGGTTGCTAGTGGAAACCGTTTCCACTAGCGGTCACTCTAGCGGTCCGACCGTCCGACGGTGCCGAAGCCCGCGTACCGGGGCGTGTCGCCGCCCTCTGCGCAGGTCAAGGCCGGTGCGAGCACCTCGGTGGCGAGTCGGGCTACGACCTCCGTCGTCGGCGCGCGGCCCCCGCCGCCCTCCACCAGGAAGAGCAGATGCCGTACGCCGGGCAGCGCGGCCGCCTCGGCCACCGCGGCCCGGCACCGCGCCGGCCCGCCCACCGGGTGGATCCCGGTCAGGTGCGCCACGTAACGGTCGAGGTCGCGGGTGCGGGGAGGGGCCCCGTCGATCCGGACGTACTCCCGCGTGCCGGCGAGCAGCCCGGGAAGCGCCCGCCGGACCGCGCGTACGGCCGCGGCGTCGTCGTCCGCCACGTACGCCAGAT
>NZ_JBFAMU010000802.1:0-1564 GCF_040656655.1 Micromonospora sp. NPDC049799 | reverse complement strand
GGCGGGTTGTCCGGCCGGCCGTTGGCCGCCCGCGCCCGGGAGGTGGTGTCCTTCGTGCACCGCGAGACCGCGGGCCGGCTGCCGGTGATCGGCGTGGGCGGGATCGTCGAGCCGGACGACGCGGCCCGGATGCTCGACGCCGGAGCGGCCCTCGTGCAGCTCTACACCGGCTTCATCTACCGGGGCCCGGCGCTGGTCCGCGCCGCCGCCCGCGCGGCGGCCACCTCCCGCCCCTCCCCGGCCACCCCGGCGTCGATCTAGGGCGTGGCGCGGATGACACCCGAGGAGGTCCTGGCGGGGGACCGGGCGCACGTGTGGCACCCGTACGCGGCGCTGCCACCGGCGTCGCCGCCGTACGTGGTGGACGGCGCGCAGGGCGTACGGCTGCGACTGGGCGACGGCCGGGAACTGGTCGACGGGATGTCGTCCTGGTGGGCGGCGATCCACGGCTACCGGCACCCGGTGCTGGACGCGGCGGTGACCGACCAGCTCGGCCGGATGAGCCACGTGATGTTCGGCGGGCTGACCCACGCCCCGGCGGTCACGCTGGCGCGCACGCTGGTCGAGCTGGCCCCGGACGGCCTGGAGCACGTGTTCCTGGCCGACTCCGGGTCGGTGTCCGTCGAGGTGGCGGTGAAGATGTGCCTGCAGTACCAGCGGGCCACCGGCCGCCCGGAACGCCGTCGGCTGGGCACGTGGCGCGGCGGCTACCACGGCGACACCTTCCACCCGATGAGCGTCTGCGACCCGGAGGGCGGGATGCACCACCTCTGGGGGGACGTGCTGCCCCGGCAGGTCTTCGCTCCGGTGCCGCCGGCCGGCTTCGACGCGGAGCCGGACGAGTCCTACTGCGCGGCGCTCGTGGAGGCGGTCGAGCGCCACGCGCACGAGCTGGCGGCGGTGATCGTCGAGCCGGTGGTGCAGGGCGCCGGCGGGATGCGGTTCCACCACCCGCACTACCTGCGGGTGCTGCGGGAGGTGACGGCCGCCCACGGCGTACTGCTGATCTTCGACGAGATCGCCACCGGCTTCGGCCGGACCGGCCGGATGTTCGCCGCCGAGCACGCCGGGGTCACGCCGGACGTGCTCTGCGTCGGCAAGGCGCTGACCGGCGGCTACCTGACCCTGGCCGCCGCGCTCTGCACACCGGAGGTCGCCCGGGGCATCTCCGCGGCCGGTGTGCTGGCGCACGGCCCCACCTTCATGGGCAACCCGCTGGCCTGCGCGGTCGCCAACGCCTCCCTCGGCCTGCTGCGGGCGGGGGACTGGTCGGCGCAGGTGGCGCGACTGGAGAACGGGCTGCGGGCCGGTCTGGGGCCCCTGCGCGGCGCGCCCGGCGTGATCGACGTGCGCGTGCTCGGCGGCATCGGCGTCGTGCAGCTGGACCACGAGGTGGACATCGCGGCGGCCACCGCCGCCGCCGTGGGCGAGGGCGTCTGGCTGCGGCCGTTCCGGGACCTGGTCTACACCATGCCGCCGTACGTCACCGACGACGCCGACCTGGCGAGGATCACCGCCGGGGTCGCGGCCGCCGTCAGGGCGGGCTGAGCGGCCGTACGCGGGC
>NZ_JBFAMU010000801.1:0-1566 GCF_040656655.1 Micromonospora sp. NPDC049799 | reverse complement strand
ATCTCACCGACCCGGCGCGGCGTCCCAGCGTCGGGTGCTGTCAAGAAGGGCCCCCCAGGCCGGCGGCGCCGGCACCGTGGAGCTGCCCCGCGAGGTCGGCCTGCTGCTGCGTCGGGACACCGGCCCGCTCGGCCCGCTGCGCACCAGCCCACCGCCGGTCGCGGCGCCGGCCCGCGAGCCGAAGGCCGCCGACTCCGCGGGGGCCGGGCAGACCATGGAGGCGGTACGCCAGACCGAGGCGCTGCTGGACCAGCTCGCCGCCGAACCCGCTCCGGTGCTGCGCTCCGGTGGCCTCGGTGTCCGCGACCTGCGCCGGTTGGCCCGCGCGGCCGGGCTGGACGAGCCGACGACCGCTCTGCTGCTGGAGGTGGCGTACGCGGCCGGCCTGATCGGCGAGATGGACCTGCCCGGCGCCACCACCGGCCGGTACGGCGCCGACCAGCAGGTGCTGCCGACCGGCGGCTACGAGGTGTTCCGGGCCGTCTCCCTCGCGCAGCGCTGGGAGCAGCTCGCCCGGGCCTGGCTGACCATGACCCGGCAGGTGGGCCTGGTCGGGCAGCGCGACGACCGGGACCGCCCGATCACCGTGCTCTCCGCCGAGGCCGAACGGGCCGGCGCGCCGGCCGCCCGCCGGTCCGTGCTCGCGGTGCTCGCCGACCTGGAACCCGCCACCGCGCCCACCCCCGATGAGGTGCTGGAGCTGCTCGACTGGCGGGCGCCGCGCCGCGCCCGGGGGCGGGAGACCGCACACCGGGAGGTGCTGGCCGAGGCGGCCACGCTGGGCGTGACGGGGCTGGGGGCGCTCACCTCGTACGGGCGGTTGCTGCTCGCCGACGTGACGGCGGCCGACGAGCGGGGCACGGACGACCCGCTGGGGTTGCGGGCCGACACCGAGAGCGGCGACCCGTCCACCGCCGTACGGGCGCTGGACGCGCTGCTGCCCGCCCCGGTCGACCACTTCCTGGTGCAGGCTGACCTGACCGTGGTCGTACCCGGCCCGCCCGACCCGGCGCTCGCGGCCGAACTGGACGTGGTGGCCGAGCACGAGTCGGCCGGTGGGGCGAGCGTGCACCGGGTCACCCCGGCCAGCGTCCGCCACGCCCTGGACGCCGGCTACTCGGCCGACGACCTGCACGGGCTGTTCCGGCGCCGCTCCCGCACGCCGGTCCCGCAGGGCCTGACGTACCTGATCGACGACATCGCGCGGAAGCACGGGGGGCTGCGGGTCGGCTCCGCCGGGGCGTACGTGCGCAGCGACGACGAGGCGTTGCTGGTCGAGGTGCTCGCCGACCGGCGGCTGGAAGCGCTGGCGTTGCGGCGGCTGGCGCCGACCGTGCTGGCCACCCCGTACCAGGTCAACCGGATGCTCACCACGCTGCGGGAGGCCGGGTACGCGCCGGTGCCCGAGGACGCCACCGGCGCTGCCGTGCTGGCCCGGCCGAAGGCCCGGCGGGCGCCGGCGCGGGTGCCGATGGGTGCCCGGACGGTGGACCCGCTGACCGGGCCGAAGCTGTCCCTGCCCCGACTGCTCGGCGTCGTCGAGCAGATCCGCCGGGGTGAGGCGGC
>NZ_JBFAMU010000800.1:0-1567 GCF_040656655.1 Micromonospora sp. NPDC049799 | reverse complement strand
CGGTGGCGGTCACGGTCGCGGCGAACATCCCGCTGAACAACCGCCTGGACCGGGCCGGGCCGGTCGACCGGCTGGCCGATCCGCGCGCGACGCGGCAGGACTTCGAGCGGCCGTGGGTCCGCTGGCACACCCTCCGCACGTCCGTCTGTGTGCTCGCCTTCGGGTGTCTCTGCGTGGCGCTCTCGGTGGCCTGACGGTGCGCCGGTCGGCGGCGGACCCGCGGTGCGGGCTCGACGCCGACCGGCGGGTGGTCAGCCCCAGACGCCGGTGGCGGCGGTGTCCCGAGCGTAGTCGCGGAAGTCGCGGGGTTCCCGGCCGAGCGCACGCCGGACGCCGTCGGCCAGGTGGGCGTTGCGCCCGTCGAGGATCTTCGTGAACAGGTCGACGAACTCCACCGGCAGGCCTTCCCCGCGCAGCACGTCGGTGTACCGCTCGGCGGTGACCGGAACGTAGCTCACCTCCCGCCCGGTGGCCTGGCTGATCTCCTTGGCGACGTCGTGGAACGTGAGCAGGCGCGGGCCGGTCAGGTCGTACACCTCGCCGCCGTGCCCGTCCCCGGTGAGCGCCGCGACGGCGACGTCGGCGATGTCGTCGGCGTCCACGAACGGCTCGGCCGCGTCGCCCGCGGGCAGGACGATCTCGCCGGCTCGCACGGGGTCGAGCAGGAAGTTCTCGCTGAAGTTCTGGTGGAACCAGCTCGCCCGGACGACGGTGCAGGTGGGGTCGGCCGCCCGTACCGCCTCCTCGCCGGCACGGGCTTCCTCCTCGCCGCGCCCGGACAGCAGGACCAGCCGCCGCACTCCCATGTCGACGGCCTGTCGAGAGAAGGAGCCGACGGTGTCGGCGGCGCCGGGGAAGCCGAGGTCCGGGTGGTAGCAGAGGTAGACGGCCCGCACCCCGTCGAGGACCGGGCCCCAGGTGCGCCGGTCGTCCCAGTCGAAGGGCACGGGGGCGGTGCGGGAGCCGGCCCGCACGGGCCGGCCCCGCGCGGCCAGTCGGCGCACCACGCGGCGGCCGGTCCGGCCGGTGGCGCCGAGGACGAGGACGGGGTGCTGCGGATCGGAATGCGCGCTGTCGGTCATGCCTCCAGTACAGTGACCGGCCCGGACGGTGACCATCGTCGCGTGACTCGACCGCATGCGTGGTCGTCCATCCGGTACCGGTTGGGCGGGCGGGGCCACCGCGCCGGGGCGACCCGCCGTGGAGGGCGCCAGACATGGACACCGATGGTTGCTTGTTCCAGGCACGCGGCACGCCGTCCGGCCGTTCTCGTGGGTAGACTCCGCGTCGCGATCGGATGACTGTGCGTCGGCGCCGGGACAGCGCGCGCGACCGGCGGAGATTGGGGTGGCCACAGGTGAGCACACTGGTGAACGCAGCACCCACCCCGGTCGTCGTCCCCTCTGGCATCGACCTCGTCACGCCCGACCTCGGCACCGCCCGGGAGTTCTACACCGACCTCTTCGGCTGGACGGGCCGCCCGCTCGGCCACCTCCTCCGGGTCGGTGACCAGCGCGTTCGGCGCGGTCCGGGGCACCAGTCGGCCGTTGGGCAGGTAGCCCCGGTC
>NZ_JBFAMU010000799.1:0-1568 GCF_040656655.1 Micromonospora sp. NPDC049799 | reverse complement strand
CGCGCTGTTCAGTCTGGGACCGTGGTGGAGCGGATCGACGCCGCCCTCGCCTCCGACGACCGGGCCGGCACCTGGGTCGCCCTGATCGGGCGCGGCTCCACCGACCCGGACGCCAACGCCGAGGTGGCGAAGGTCGCCCGGCTGCTCTGGGAGGGGCGCGGCTACGCCGGCGTGGAACCGGGCTTCGTCTCGCTGGCCGAGCCGTCCGTGCCGGCGGTCCTGGACCGGCTGCGCCGGCTCGGCGCGCGGCGGATCGTCGTGGCGCCGTACTTCCTCTTCGCCGGGGTGCTGCCGGACCGCATCGTCGCGCAGTCGGAGGCGTTCGCCGCCGCCCACCCCGACCTGGACGTGCGGGTGGCCGGCCTGATCTCCGACTGCGACGCCCTCGCCGACCTGGTGCTGGAACGGCACGCCGAGGCGCGGCGCGGCGACATCCGGATGAACTGCGACACCTGCGCGTACCGGGTGCTGATGCCCGGCTTCGCCGACAAGGTGGGCCGTCCGCAGACCCCGCACGACCACCCGGACGACCCGGTCGGCGGCCATCACCATCACCATCACCATCACCACCACGGCGGTCACGGGAACGGCGGTCCCGGCCTGCGTCCCGGCGAGGTCGCCGTCGTCGGCGGCGGGCCGGGGCCCGACGACCTGATCACCGTACGGGGACGGGCGCTGCTGGACGCCGCCGACGTGGTGGTGGCCGACCGGCTCGCCCCGACCGGCCTGCTCGCCGGCCTGCGGCCGGACGTGCTCGTCGTGGACGCGGCCAAGGTCCCGCGCGGGCCGTCGATGACGCAGGAGACCATCAACGACACGCTGGTCACGCACGCTCGCGCGGGCAGGCGGGTGGTCCGGCTCAAGGGCGGCGACCCGTACGTCTTCGGGCGCGGCCACGAGGAGGTCCAGGCCTGCGCGGCGGCCGGGGTGCCGGTGACCGTGGTCCCCGGGGTGACCAGCGCGGTCGCCGCGGCGGCCCTGGCCGGTGTGCCGGTCACCCACCGGGGCGTCGCGCACGACGTCACCGTGGTCTCCGGACACCTGCCGCCCGGACACCCGGACTCGCTGGTCGACTGGGCGGCCCTGGGCCGCGCCCGGGGCACCCTGGTGCTGCTGATGGCCGTGGACACCGTCGGCGCGATCGCCGCCACGCTGATCGGGCAGGGCCGGGCCGCGGACACCCCGGTCCTCGCGGTGCAGGACGCCGGCCACCCGGGGCAGCGCACGGTCACCGCCCGGCTGGACGAGATCGGGGCCGTGGCGGCGCGGGAGAATCTCCGTCCGCCGGTGGTGTTCGTGGTCGGTCCGGTGGTCGCCCTCGCCACGCCACCCACGCCCCGGGCGACGGCGCCGTCCGAACGAGCGACCGGTGTGAGCGCCGCCGGTCGCTGATCCACTCGATTCGGGGTAGATCCGGACGTGCGGTCGGCCGGCGCGGAGGGCGCGCGCGGCGACGGTGCTGCGGTGTAGCGGTGCCATCAGGTGCGATCGCCTGCTCGCGCTCGCCGAGGCGAACCGGCCGCTCATCGGTGGTGCCGAGGAGGGCGGTGTCATCGACCCGGACGTGC
>NZ_JBFAMU010000798.1:0-1569 GCF_040656655.1 Micromonospora sp. NPDC049799 | reverse complement strand
GCGCCGCCGCGGGGGGGGGCGCGCGGGGGGGGGGCGGGGGCCCCCCCCCCCCGCGCCCCCCCCCGGCCCGGTTCGGGGGTGCGCGGGGTTCAGGCGGTGTCCAGGTCGCGCCGGCGGAAGGCGGCCAGGCCGGCCGCTCCCAACAGCAGCACCAACCCCCCCAGCCAGACCAGCGGCATCGCGGTGACGTCGCCCCCGGGCAGCCGGGGCAGGTGGGTGAACGGGGAGACGTCCATGACCCACTGGTCGAGCCACCCGGCCGGCATGCCTGCGGGCGTCGACGGCCACGCTGGTTCCTCCATTGGCACCGGCTGCCGGCGGTCAGGGCAGGCACGCCACCGCAGGCCGCAGACGCACCAGCGTCCCCAGCGGGCCCAGTCGCGGCGGTGCCGCGGCCCCAGCGGTACGGGCTCCGGACGCTTTCCCATGTGTACCTCCCTCGTCGTGGCTGCTCACACTCTGCTGTCCGGGCGACTACGGTCGGAAGGCGTCGGCGGGCCACGGGCCGGTGGTGGTGCCACGGTGGCCCGGTGTGGGGAGGTGTGATGGGCGAGGTGTCCACGCTGGAGTTCCTCGGCGGCGAACTGCGGCGGGTCCGGCGGGAGCGCGGGCTCAGCCAGGAGGACCTGGCCCAGCGCATCAACTACTCGTCGTCGCTGATCGGGATGGTGGAGATCGGCCACCGGACCCCGTCGCAGGACTTCGTGGGGCGGGTGGACGCCGCGTTGGCGTCCGGCGGGTTCTTCGAGCGGCTGCTGACCCTGGTGCGCGCCGATGCGGCTCCGCCCTGGCTGCGCGAGTGGATCCAGGTGGAGGCGGAGGCGACGCTCATCCGCTGGTTCGAGCCGTCGTTGATCCCCGGCCTGCTCCAGACCGAGGCGTACGCCCGCGCGGTGCTCGCCGGTGGCGGCATGCTCCGGGAGGCGGAGATCGAACAGCGGATCACGTCGCGGCTGGCCCGGCAGGAGGTCCTGACCAGGGAGACACCGCCGGAGGTGGTCTTCGTCGTCGACGAGGCCGTGCTGCGTCGGCGCATCGGCGGCCCAAAGGTGTTGGCCGAGCAGTTCGACCACCTGCTCGACGTCATCGAGTGGGCGCACGTTGACCTGCACGTGGTCCCGGCCGAAGCCGGGATGCACGCCGGTCTCGCCGGGGCGTTCATCCTGGCCCGCACCTCCGAGGGTGGGGAGGTGGCGCACGTGGACACACCCCTGCGGGCGCACGTGACCGACCGCTCCGAGGACGTTGATAGCCTTCAACGCAGGTGGGAGAACCTGCGGGGTGAGGCGCTGCCCCGGAGGGCGTCCCGCCAACTGATGCGGGAGGTGGCAGCGTCATGGACCTGACCGGCGCGGTCTGGCGCAAGTCCAGCCGCAGCGACAACGGCGGTTCCACCTGTGTCGAGGTGGCGACGAACCTGGCCGGCGTTGTCGGCGTACGCGACAGCAAGGATCGTCGGGGTCCGGTGCTGGCCTTCGGCCCCGCGGCCTGGACCGGTTTCCTCGCCGCGGCCCGCACCGGCGCCCTGCGGCCCGCCGCCGGCCGGTAGCCCCGCCACGGACGTGCCGC
>NZ_JBFAMU010000797.1:0-1575 GCF_040656655.1 Micromonospora sp. NPDC049799 | reverse complement strand
GGCGACCTGCGGCAGGCGGTGCAGCAGGTCGGCGCCCGCGCGGCTGATCAGCGTCGGGTCGTCGGTGCCGAGCAGGTCGCCCGGGTCGCCCAGCTCCAGGACCGCCACCATGCCGGTGCCGTCGTCCAGCACGGCGGCGGACCCGCCGGCCAGCTCCACCGGGCGGACGAGCGTGTCCGCGACCAGGCCGAGCAGCGCGGCCGGCCCGGCGTGTGCCGGCAGGGTGCGCCGACGGGTCAGGTAGCCCAGGCTGGCGCCGAGCCACTCGAAGAGCCATCGGCCACGCAGCCGTACCCAGGCCGCCGGCAGCACCATGAGAACCAGCGCCACAGCCGCGAGCATCGGCAGCGCACCCCGGCCGACGGCGGCCACCGGCGCGGCGAGCGCCACCTGCGCGGCGACGATCTGACCGGCCCGGATCCGGGGACGAACCCGGCGGCCGGCGCTGCCCGACCGGGGGTCTCCGGTCGCGGACGGCCGCGGTCGGCCGGGACCCGGCGTCGTCCTCTCCGGACCGTCGCCCGGGGTCGACCCCCGGGCGTTCGTGGTGGTGGCCGGCACCGCGCCTCCTCAACCCGATCACTCGCCGCGACGCGGCTGCCGCTCATCGTAAGGGTCCCGGCCGATCGAGCGGGAACCCGCGTTGTCCACAGGGGAGCGCCAGGGGGTAGCAGAACCGCCATCGGGCGGCTACCGTCAGCGACGAGTTTGGCTGACCCGCGCCCGCCGTGCTCGACCCTCCGGGGGTGGCGCGAGCGGCGCGCTCCCGGAGCGGGCGCGCCGACGGCCAGCCACGACACAGGAGACGAGGTGACGTCCGGGTGTCCCAGACCCAGGCAGAAGCCGCGGTCATGCAGCAGACCGCCGCGAAGTTCGAGCAGGTGGACCAGTCGTTGCAGTCGATGCTCAGCGGGCTGATGGCCGAGCTGGAGGTGTTGCAGCAGGCGTGGCGCGGTGCCGGTGGGCGCTCGTTCGAGCAGGTCAAGCAGCAGTGGGCGCAGGACCAGGCGGCGCTCCAGCGGGCCCTGCGGGAGACCGCCACCGCGATCCGCACCGCCGGCCAGCAGTACGACGTCTCGGACACGGAGGCCGCCAGCCGGGTGTCCACCACCAACCGCGGCGGCATCCAGCTGCCGCTGTAGTTCCCGACCAGGGGGAGGAACCATCCGATGGACCACGGTGTGCTGGTCGTCAACTTCGCCGCGCTGCAACAGGCCGGTGCGGACATCCACAAGGCACTGAACATGCTCGACTCACAGCTCGGGCAGCTCGAACGGGACGCCGCCCCGCTCGTGGCGAGCTGGTCCGGTGAGGCGCGGCAGGCGTACGAGCAGCGGCAGGCCCGCTGGCGTTCCGCCTCGCAGGATCTGCAGACCATGCTCCGCGACATCAAGCTCGCGGTCGACGACTCCGCGACCGACTACCTCGACACCGAGAAGAGGAACGTCGGCCTGTTCCAGTGACACCCGCGCACGGTGGCGTCGGCCCTGCTCGGCCACCAGATTCGCGGCGCACTGCTGGTCGGCGGCGTCCGGCTCGCCGAGGGCACCGTGCACGTCCTGTGGCTGCTGCTCA
>NZ_JBFAMU010000796.1:0-1578 GCF_040656655.1 Micromonospora sp. NPDC049799 | reverse complement strand
GGCGTGCCGGACCGCGTTGCCGACCAGCTCGGCCAGGACCGCGACCAGGTCGGCCAGTCGGCTCGCCGGCGCCTGGTTGCAGCACCTCTGCGACGCGCAGCTGGCGACCGCCGCCGACGCGGCACGGGCCGCCGGCATGCCGGTCGGCATCGTGCACGACCTGGCGGTCGGAGTCGACCCGGGCGGGGCAGACGGGTGGCAGCTCGCCGACGTGCTGGCCGAGGGCGTCAGCGTCGGCGCACCCCCGGACGACTTCAACCAGCTCGGCCAGGACTGGGGGCTGGCCGCCTGGCGTCCCGACCGACTCGCCGCCACCGGGTACGCGGCCTACCGGGACATGCTGCGCCGGGTCCTGCGGCACGCGGGCGGGTTGCGGGTGGACCACGTCGCCGGGCTCTGGCGACTGTGGTGGGTGCCGCCGGGTGCCGGCGCGGCCGAGGGCACGTACGTCCGCTACGACGCCGACGCCATGCTCGGCATCCTCGCCCTGGAGGCGCACCGGGCGGGGGCGGTGGTGGTCGGTGAGGACCTGGGCACGGTCGAGCCGGCCGTCACCCGTGGCCTGCGCGAGCGCACCATGCTCGGCTCCACCGTGCTCTGGTTCGCCCGCGACGGCGACAGTGGCTTTTTGCCGCCGGCCCGCTGGCCGCGTACCGCGCTGGCGACGATCTCCACCCACGACCTGCCCACCGCGCCGGGCTTCCTCAGCGGGGAGCACGTGCGGGTCCGTGCCGAGCTGAAGCTGCTCGCCCGCGACGTGGTCACCGAGCGGGAGCGCGCCGAGACCGAGCGGCGGGAACTCGTAGCGATGCTACGGGCCGAGAAGCTGCTCCCGGGGGAACCAGCAGAGGGTGCCGCGTCGCCGTCGGACGAGGAGATTGTCGAGGCGCTGCACGCCGCGCTGGCGGCCAGCCCCACCCGGTTGCTCGCCGCGTCCCTCTACGACGTGCTCGGCGAGGTGCGCCAGCCGAACATGCCGGGCACGGTGGACGAGTACCCGAACTGGCGGCTGCCCCTGCCGGCGTCGCTGGCCGAGATCCGTGACGACCCGCGGGTCGCCCGGATCGCGGAGCTGCTCACCGCCGGCCGTCCCCGCCCGGCAGGCGAGGACAGCGCCTGAGCTCAGGCGGGCCAGTCGACCCGCAGCTCACGGTCGAGGAACGCCGCGTAGCGACCCAGGGCCCGCTCCACCCGGCCGCGCTGCCGTGCGTCCAGGTCGACCAGCGGGTGGACGGTCACCGTCACCCGTGTCGGGCCGACGGTCCGCTTCCACGTGCCGACCACCCGGCCGGCCCGCACCACCGTGGCCTGGAAGACGCCGTTGCCGCCCGGCACGATCGCGCCGGCGTGCGCCGGGTCGAGCATGAGCCTCCGGTCGCGGTAGCCCAGCAGGTACTCGTCGAAGCCCGGGAGCACCAGCAGGTCGTCGACCGGCCGGGGCGGCGCGTCGAGCAGGGCCGGGTCCACCGACGCCGGCTCCCCCCACCATCGGGCAGCTCGCCCAGCGCAGCGGCGTGGCCCCCTCGGCCCTGCGCTACTACGAGCGGCTCGGGCTGATCCGCGCCGAACGCACCGGTG
>NZ_JBFAMU010000795.1:0-1579 GCF_040656655.1 Micromonospora sp. NPDC049799 | reverse complement strand
GCTCCGCTTCCGGCGACCTGTTGGCCGGGGTGATGCAGGCGTTGTCCGCCCTGTCGACGGCCACGCGCAGCCGGCTCGCCGGGTCGGTGCCGGCGAGCCGGTCGGTCAGCTCGGCCACGAGCAGGTCGGGAGAGACGGGACGGACGCGCATCCGACCATGGTGCCCCGCCGCGCCCCGCCGCAGTACCGACGCCGTGCTGCCGTGCCGGCGGGGCGCGGCCGGGCGCGGCGGGGGCCGCCATGTCAGTGACACTCCGTCAGGTCAGCCGGGGAGGGCATGTCGCCGCCCGACCCCTTTGCTCTGCACCCCAGAGTGCACCAGTTACTCGCCGTCATGATCGGTGGCGGAAGCGCAACCGGCCTCGGGACGGAATACGCAGGTCAGGGAACTGGCGCATATCAGGGTGCAGAGCAAAGTGGGGAGAGCGGCGGGTGGCACCCCGACCGACCCGACACGGAGCGTCAACTGTCCTGACCGTGACGCAGCGCAACCGAGATCGGCCGCGTCGCGGTCGCCACGCCTACGCCACGCCACAGCCACGCCGATCCCGCGCGTGCCGACCCATAGGCGGCGGGAGACGGTCAGCCGGTGCGGTCGATGGTGATCCGGGCGTCGTCGGCGAGCCGGTAGCCGACGCCGTAGACCGTGGTGACCAGGGGGACGTCCACGCCGACCTTGCCGCGCAGCCGCCGTACGTGCACGTCGACGGTCCGCACTCCGGCGTGCTCGTAGCCCCACACGGCGTTGAGCAACTGGAGCCGGGTGAACACCCGCCGCGGGTGGGCGACCAGGTGCAGCAGCAGGTCGAACTCCAGACGGGTCAACGGAATCGGCTCGCCGTCGCGCAGCACCGAACGGGAGGCGGCGAGGATGTGCAGGACGGGGATGGTGGACGCCAGCGGCCGGGACGGCGACCGGCCGGCGGGAACCGGGTCCGGGCGGCGCTCGACGGGGGCGTTGGTGGTGGCGGTGATCGTTCCCTCGCCGCGCTCCAGCATCTCCCGCGCGGCCTCGAGCAGCCGACGGGCGGGCGGGGTCAGCGACTCCTCACAGGCGAGGGGAATGGTGAGGGTGACCGTGAGCATCGGTGCGGCGGTGTTCGCGGGCCGGCGCTGACCGCCGGGGGGCCGACCGGGAACAGCGGGCTGGGACGTATGCCATCCGGCGCGCGACGAGGCGGGGCTGACCGACATGGTCCTCCTTGGCTGGTCCGGGTTACTCCCCACGGCCCGGGACGCCGCTTTATCGATGCTTCCCGGCGCCCGTGCAGGGGTCAAGGGGCGGCTGCGTTGCATGAATGTGACAATTGACGAACACATCGGAGCCAAACGCTCGCTCTGCGTACGAAGCCTGATGATTACAGCAGAGCCGCCGAGTTAGCCCGATACGGGGGGTACCCGCCTGGTTCCTATTCGTCCCGGCCATCAACCCACCGTGGTGGAGAAACGTGATTCACGACCAGGTAGCAGCATCCGGACGCGCTCCCACGGGGAAGCGCCCGTCTCGGTGGTGGGACGGCCGCACCCGCCGAGGCGGTCCGCGCGCTGCCCGCCGCGCCGCCGGCCCGCTGGCCCGCTC
>NZ_JBFAMU010000794.1:0-1593 GCF_040656655.1 Micromonospora sp. NPDC049799 | reverse complement strand
CATCTAGTGATGCACCTCCGCCGAACCGACACCGAGCAGGGACTTGGTCAACCCGGTCTCCAGCAGCAACTCCTGCGCGGCCGCCCCGGGCGCGCCGGTCACCTGCGAGGCGTCCTGGTTGCCGCAGCCGGTTCGCGGTTCGGTCGCGGTCGCGAACGGCGTCGACCCCACCGGGCGGTACATCGTCGGCGACATCGGCACCGGGCAGGAGGACGGGCGGGTCGTGCTGTGGACCGACGGGCGGGCGGAAGTCCTGCCGGCCGGCGCGCGGCACGCGGCCGCGGTCAACGCCGGCGGCGTCGTGGTCGGCACCGACGGCGACGGCACGGGCTGGGTCTACCGGAGTGGGAGGCTGCGCTTCCTGGCCACCCCGCCGGGCTACCGCGCGGTCCTCGTACACGCGGTCAACGCTCGGGGCGACATCGTCGGCACCGCCAGCGGAGCCGGCGACTCGCACCACGCGGTGCTGTGGTCGGCGGACCGCCCGCAGACGTACCGGCTGGTCGGCGAGCCGGGATCCGCCGCGACCGGGATCACCGAGGACGGCACGATCGTCGGCGGGTTGGGCCAGCTGCCCTACCGGTGGACGCCTCAGGGTGCCGGGACGGCGTTGCCGTTGCCCGACGGCCACTCGCACGCCTCGGTGGACGCGGTGCGGGGCGGGTGGGCGATCGGCATGGTTCCCGGCGCCCGGCAGGGCGGCGCCGTGCAGATGCTGCCGGTGCGGTGGAATCTCACCACCGGAGCGGTGGGCCTGCTGCCGTTCCCGGGGGCGGCCGGGATCGCCGGCAACGGCGACCTGCTGGTCGGCGGCGGTACGCCGCTGGTCGTCGCCCCCGACGGCACGTCCCGCCGGTTGCCGGGCCGGCCCGAGGTCCGGACGACCGAGGCGGGCACGTACACGGCCAACGGGATCAGCGACGACGGGCTGACCGTGGTCGGCGCCGTGTACGAGAACCAGGTGCACCGGCCGCTGGTGTGGCGCTGCCGCCGCTGACGGTCGCGCGCCCGGCCCCGGCTCTCCGTCTCCGGCTGCGCTGTCCGGCCGACGAGCGGAGGGTCGGGGCGGCGGCGACCCTGAGCGTGGGGCGGAGCTGGCCGCGGCGTGTTCGGTGACACCGGCGCATCACTGCCGGGCCATGATGCTCGACAGTTCAGCCGGTCTCACCATTCGCCGGCGCGGAGAAGAGCGGGAAGAACCGCTCGGCCCACGAGGTCGAGCCGTGGAAGGAGGAGGACGGCCAGGTCTGGCGCGTCCTCAGCGTGACCTACCCCGAGGACATCGACACCCACAGCGAGACCCAGCGGTACTACTTCGACGACAGCGGGCTGCTGCGACGGATGGACTACCAGCCGGCGGTCAACGGCGACACACCCGTCGCGCACTACGTCAGCGATGAGATCGAGGTCGGCGGTCTGATCGTGCCGACGCGGCGCCGAATTCGGATCCGCCAGGAGGACGGCACCCCGGACCTCTCCTGGACGCCGATCACCCTCGACCTGGCGGACGTCCGCGTCCGGTGACGTCCGCCGTCCCGGTGCGGCGACGCGCCGCCGCACCGGGACGGACACGCCGGCTCGGGCAGGAGCGTC
>NZ_JBFAMU010000793.1:0-1597 GCF_040656655.1 Micromonospora sp. NPDC049799 | reverse complement strand
GCCACGGTGACCGGGACGGTGGCGCTCCCGGCCGGGCCGGCGGCGATCGTCGGGATGGCCGGTCGCTTCCCCGGCGCCGACTCGGTGGAGGAGCTGTGGGACCTGCTCCGATCCGGACGGGACGCGGTCAGCGAGGTGCCGCCGCACCGCTGGAGCCACCGCACGTTCCACACCGCCGGCCCCGACACCGGTCCCCGGATCACCACCGACCAGGGCGGATTCCTGCGTGACGTGGCCCGCTTCGACGCCGGGTTCTTCGGCGTACCGGCCCGCGAGGCGGAGAACCTCGACCCGCAGCAGCGGCTCCTGTTGGAGTGCGCCTGGCACGCGCTGGAGGACGCCGGCATCGACCCGAAGGGGTTGGCCGGCACCCGGACCGGCGTCTTCGTGGGGGTCAGCAACGGCGACTACGCCCGGGTGCTGGCCGGCGCCGGGGTGGACCGGCTCGACGCGTACTACAGCACCGGCACCGCGCTCAACGCCGTCGCCGGCCGCCTGGCGTACGTGCTGGGGCTGGCCGGGCCGGCGCTCGCCGTGGACACCGCCTGCTCCTCCTCGTTGGTCGCCCTCCACCTCGCCGTCCGGGCACTGCGCAGCGGCGAGGTCGACGCGGCGATCGTCGGCGGGGTCAACGTCATCGTCGACCCGCTCGCCTCGGTGGCGGTGAGCCGGGCGCACATGCTCTCCCCGGACGGGCGGTGCCGCACGTTCTCCGCCGACGCCAACGGCTTCGTCCGATCCGAGGGGTGCGGGGTGCTCGTCCTCAAGCGACTCGCCGACGCCGGGCGGGACGGCGACGCCGTTCTCGCCGTGGTCCGGGGTAGCGCGGTCAACCAGGACGGCAGCTCCTCCGGGCTGACCGCGCCGAGCGGCCGGGCCCAGGAGCAGGTCATCAGCGCCGCCCTCGCCGAGGCGGGCGTGGACGGGGCCGCGGTGGACTTCCTGGAGACGCACGGCACCGGCACCTCGCTCGGCGACCCGGTCGAGGTCGGGGCGGCCTGGCGGGTGCTCGGACCAGGGCGGGCGGCCGACCGGCCGCTGCGGCTCGGCTCGGTCAAGAGCAACATCGGCCACTGCGAGTCGGCCGCCGGCATGGCGTCGGTGATCAAGACGGTGCTCGCCCTGCGGCACGGCACCATCCCGGCCAACCTGCACTTCGCCGCCCCGAACCCGCACATCGACTGGACCGGGATGGACGTCCGGGTGGTGGACGCGCCCGTGCCCTGGCCGCGGACCGGCCGGTCCCGGCTGGCCGGGGTGTCCGGCTTCGGCTTCACGGGCACCAACGCGCACGTTCTGCTGGCCGACCCGGCACCCGCGCCGGTTGGCGCCCGACCCTTGCCCGGTCCGGTGTGGACCGGGCCGTACCGCGACGGGCTGCCCAACGGCACCGCCCCGCAGAGCGGCACCGCCCCGCCGAACGGCACGACGGACGGCGCGGCGGGGGGCACCCTGCTCGTCCCGCTCTCCGCGCCCAGCCCGGACGGGCTGTGCCGGCTTGTCGAGCGATGGCGGGAGCGGCTCGCCGACTGCCCGGCGGAGGAACTGCCCGACCTGGCCGCGCTGGCCGGCACCGGCCGGGCCCTCCTGCCGTACC
>NZ_JBFAMU010000792.1:0-1605 GCF_040656655.1 Micromonospora sp. NPDC049799 | reverse complement strand
GCGCTGGTGGAGCCGACCCCGCACGTGACGGTGCGCGCCCTGGTCTGGGCGGTGCACGGGCACGTGGTGGCCCTCGCCGCCGGTGGCGGGTCGCCGGCGCGGCAGCGGCGGGAGTTCCGCCTCTTCGTGCACCGCCTCCTCGACGGCCTGTACGGACCGGCCCGCCCTTGACGTGCCGCGCCGCCCCGGTCATTATCCGACAGTCGTTGGATTAACGGGAAGGAGTCGGCCGTGGACCCGCAGCCTCGCGTGGCGGTGATCGGCGCGGGCGCGGCCGGCCTGGCCACCCTCAAGGCCCTCGCCGACGAGGGCGTGCCCGCCGTCTGCTTCGAGGCCGGTGACCACGTCGGCGGCCTCTGGGTGTACGGCGCGGCCGGCTCGCCCGCGTACCGCACCCTGCACCTGAACACCAGCCGCACCCGCACCGAGTTCGCCGACCACCCCATGCCGGCGGACTGGCCCGACTACCCCGACCACACCCGGATCGCCGGCTGGCTCGCCTCGTACGCCGACCGCTTCGGTCTGCGCGAGGCGATCCGCCTGCGGCACACCGTCGAGCGGGTGGTGCCCGGCCCCGGTGACCGGTGGACCGTGCACGCCGACGGACCGGACGGGCCGGTGCACGTCACCGTCGACGCGGTCGTCGTCGCCAACGGCCACAACCGGGTACCCAAGCCGCCGGACCCCCGCCCCGCCGGCGCCTGCACCGCCCGGCAGATGCACAGCCACGCCTACCGCGGCCCCGAGCAGCTCGCCGGCCGTCGCGTCCTGGTCGTCGGGGGCGGCAACTCCGCGATGGACATCGCGGTCGACGCCTCGTACGCCGCCGAGCGGACCCTGCTGTCGCTGCGCCGGGGCGTGTGGGTGGTGCCCAAGCACCTGCTCGGCCGGCCGTCGGACACCCTCAACGGTGCGCTGGCCCGCCGGCTGCCCTGGCGCCTGCGGCAGCGGATCAGCCAGACCCTGCTCACCGCCACCGTCGGTGCGCCCGCCCGGCACGGCCTGCCCGCACCGGCCCACGGTTTCCTCCAGGACCACCCGACCCTGTCCGACGGGCTGCTGTCCCGCCTCGCCCACGGGGAGATCGAGGTCCGCCCCGGCATCGCCGGCTTCGCCGGCGACCGGGTCACCTTCACCGACGGCCGCAGCGACGAGGTCGACCTGATCGTCTGGTGCACCGGCTACCGGGTCCGGATGCCCTTCCTCGCCCCGCCCCTGGTCGGCGAGGACGCCGACACCCTGCCGCTGTACCGGCACGTCTTCCACCCCGAGGTTCCCGGGCTCGCGTTCGTCGGGCTGATGCAGTCCACCGGCGCGGCGTTCCCGCTGGTCGAGGCGCAGGCCAAGCTCGTCGCGGCGCAGTTGTCCGGCCGGTACGCCCTGCCGGACCGCAATCGGCAGCACGCCGACATCCGCGCGGAACTGCGCGCCGCCACGGCACGCTGGGGCCAGCGCCGCCCGGCGATGCGCGTGGACTTCGACGCCTACCTCGCGCAGCTGCGTCGGGAGCTGTCCGGGTCCAGGCCGTGGAACCGGGCCTGGCTACGGACGGCGTAGCTGTCCGAGGGGAAGGCGGTGTCCTCGATGACGATCCGGGTGCGACGG
>NZ_JBFAMU010000791.1:0-1607 GCF_040656655.1 Micromonospora sp. NPDC049799 | reverse complement strand
CCCCGGCCCTGCGCGCGGCGGCGGGGCGGTCAGGCGGGGCGGTGGGTGGCGGCGATGGCCAGGTCGACCAGGGCCTGGCGGGCCTCGGTGTCCAGGTCGACGGTGGTCAGCGCGGTCAGCGCGCCCTCCGTCAGCGTGGCGATACGGTGTTCGGCGCGGGCCAGCGCGCCGGTGTCGGTGATCAGCTCGCGGAGCCGGGCGACGCCCGCCTCGTCGAGCGCGGGGTCACCGAGGCCGCCGAGCAGCAGCTCCCGGCCCGACTGGTCGGTGGCCTCCAGCGCCGCCGCCACGAGGTAGGTGCGCTTGCCCTCCCGCAGGTCGTCACCGGCCGGCTTGCCGGTCTGCGCCGGGTCGCCGAACACGCCCAGCACGTCGTCGCGGAGCTGGAACGCCTCACCCAGCGGCAACCCGTACGACGAGTACGCGGACCGGACCTCCGCGGGCGCGTCGGCCAGCGCGGCGCCGAGCAGCAGCGGCCGCTCGACCGTGTACTTCGCCGACTTGTACCGGGCCACCTTCCCGGCCCGCTCCAGCGAGGTGTCGCCGGTGGCCTGGGTCAGCACGTCGAGGTACTGCCCGACGGTCACCTCGGTGCGCATCTCGTCGAAGACCGGCCGCGCGCGGGCCACCGTCGCGGGCTCCAGCCCGGCGGAGTGCAGCAGCTCGTCGGACCAGACCAGGCAGAGGTCGCCCAGCAGGATCGCGGCGGCGTCGCCGAAGCCGTTCGCGTCACCGCCCCAGCCGGCCGCGCGGTGCCGGGCGGCGAACCGCCGGTGCACCGCCGGCTCGCCCCGACGGGTGTCGGAGCGGTCCATGAGGTCGTCGTGGATCAGGGCGCTGGCCTGCACGAACTCCAGCGCCGCCAGGGCGGTGACCACCTGGTCGGTGTCGACCCCGCCGGCTCCTCGGAACCCCCAGTAGGCGAAGGCCGGCCGGAGTCGCTTGCCGCCGCCGAGGACGAACGCCTCGATCGCCTCGGCCACCGGCGCCAGGGCGTCGTCGACCCCGGCCATCCAGGTGCGCTGGGTCGCCAGGAACTCGGACAGGGACTTGTCGATCCGTTGACGCAGCCCGGCGCGGTCGACGGGGGAGACAGGAGCAGCGTGGGTCACCCCACGACGCTAGCCGGTCGTGACGGTCCCCGGCGTATCGCCGGGGGCGCGACGCGCCGCCCGGTCGGTGGGGCTCCGGCGACCGCCCGGACGGCCCGGCCCCGACGGCGTCCGGGGCAGGTACGGACCGGCCCTCGCCACGGCCGCCCGGAAGCGCCGGGCGGACCGCTCGTCGGCGTACCCGCCCATCCGGCGGGTGCGGACCGCCGCCTCCACCAGCACGTCGAGCGGGACGGCCAGCACGACGGCGAGCCAGCCCAGCCAGAAACCGCCGGGGACGCGCAGGTGCCGCTCCCAGCGGGAGACCTCGTGCCGGCTGAGCGTCGGCACGCCGGAGACGGCGCAGAGCTCGGCGGCGGTTCTGCTCTGGCTCCACCCCCGGGCCAGCCGGAGGTGGGCCCGTGCCGGATCACCCCGAGCCGACCGTCGGCGACCAGCTGCCGCATCATCGTGACCGGGGCCACCCGACGGTAGTTGAACCCGCACATCGACCGC
>NZ_JBFAMU010000790.1:0-1632 GCF_040656655.1 Micromonospora sp. NPDC049799 | reverse complement strand
GCGACGACCTCGGCGGCGGTGCTGGTCACCGCGCCGCCGGCGTCGGTCGCGAGGCCCACCCGCACCGCGCTGCCGCTCACGTCGACCGACAGCGGAGCGTTCGCGCCGCCGGGATGGGCCAGCTCGACGGAGACGTCGTTGCCACCCTCGTGTCCCCACGCGAGCGAGTCGACGGCGACCCGGCTGGCGGTGGTCGTGCCGAGGACGGCCTGCGCGTGCCGCCGGTAGCCGTTGGTCCGATGCGGCAGCTCCACGATCTCGGCGAGGTCGGGGAACTCGGCGGCGAGCTGCCGGATCCGCCCGTACAGGTCGGTCGGGGTGAGGTAGCTGGTGACGAAGTCCTTCTGGTAGCCGGGCCCCTCCGGATCGGTCGCGGAGACGGGCAGCCACTCCCGCACCTTCGCCACGGCGACGTCACCGGTCGGACTGGTGATCCGCACGTAGTCGGGGCGGCTGGTGACCAGCGCGGCGCCCCGGTGGTAGAGGTAGACGCCGGCGTCGACGAAGCGGGAGACGGTCTGGGTGCCGCCGGAGCCGATCTCCGTACCCGGGCCGCTGTCGCGGGCCACGGTCAGCGCGGCGGTGGAGGTCTGGCCCTGCGCCCACTTCGCCTCCACCGAGAGGACCTGGCTGGCCCCCGAGGTGTAGTAGTCGGCACGGATGACCTTCACGTCGGAGACGCCGGCGGCGGTGGCCGCGGCGGTGAACTCCTGGTTGTCCGCCTTGTGGTCGGCGATCGCCGCCTCGCGTTCGGCGACCCGGGCCTGCGCGTCCGTCGGCCGGTGCACCACCCGCCCGAGTGCGTACCCGGCGGCGGTGAGCGTCGCCGCCTCGGCGGGGGTGACCACGGCGTGCACGACCAGCGCGTCCTCCGTCCGGGTGACGTGGTGGTCGAGGTCGACGCCGGTGGCGACGAGCGCGTCCAACTGTGCGGTGCCGGCGAGCCGCACCTCGACGACGCTGGCCTGCTCGTCCGCGGCGCGGCCGAGGTCCGCGGGTGGCGCCGAGGCGTCCGGTACGACCGCCGAGGCCGGGCTGACCAGTAGCAACGCGGTCGCGGCGGCGGCCAGGCCGACCGGAACGGGGAGGCGGCGTCGCCACCGGGGACCGAATGAATCGGACATGTGCTGTCCGCCCTTCTGTACCCGGCGTGCGGCGGCAGGGAGGGTGCCGGACGAGCCCGCCGGCCGGTCACGGGTGACTGCCCTCAGCTCCGTACGGGCAGCATCGCCGGGACCCGGCGGACGACGGATGGTGGCGCCCGGCCGCGTCGGCTGGACGCTGCCCGCATCGCCGGCTGCGCAGCGTCGCCGAACTCGGTCGACTCGATGGGCGGTGGGAGGACTGAGACCATCCTTGGGCCACCCGTGGAGATCTGTCAATGACCGGCCCGACGCCGCGCAGCTCATTGATGGACCAACGTGGCCACCAGCCGAACTCAGTAAGGTGAGCGCGATGTCTCAGAGACATTTTGATGTCTGTGGGACATCACGTAGTGAAGGGTCCGTCGCGCCCTTCCGCGGGGCGGGATCGCCACGGTGCCGCCGGCCCGGCCGGAATCGCCGGCGGCACAGCGATCAGGCGGCTCGGGTCTTCCCGCCGGGTGCGGCCGGACGGAGGCGGCGGCCGGCC
>NZ_JBFAMU010000789.1:0-1638 GCF_040656655.1 Micromonospora sp. NPDC049799 | reverse complement strand
GGTGATCCGCTGCATCCGTGAACTGCTGCGCCGTAACCCGCAGCTGCCGCCGGAGCGGGTCGAGGAGGTGGCCATCGCCGCCACCACCCAGATCGACACCGTCCCGGCGCGGCGCACGGTCGTTCCTGACGGGCGCGTCCCCGCGCTCCGCCCCGTCCGGAGCGCGGGGACCCCCCGTCCCGGCTACTGCAGGAACGCCCCGAGGGGCGAGAGCAGCAGCCGGCCGAGCCGCGCGGCGTTGTCGTCCAGCCGCGTGCGCTCGCACTCGTGGGCGTCCGGGTCGTGCCGGCACCGCCAGATCCGCTGCGCGTTACGCCAGGCGACGTCGCGCGTGTACTCGACCAGTTCCCCCTGGTACCAGTCGTCGATGTCGCCGTTCAGCATGTCGATCAGCAACTGCCACCGGTCCAGGTAGCCCCGCCGCAGACCCGGGATCTTGTTCGCGAAGATGTTGTTGATCTCCAGGTAGTCGCGGTGCTGGTCGGTGCCGTCGACCGGCTCGGACTCCAGGCTGTCGAAGGTCGTCACCAGGGCGAACGGCAGGTCGTAGTTGATATGCGCGTTCACGCCCGCCGCCGCCGACGGCAGCGGACGGGCGTCCGGGCCCTGCATCCGCTCGAACAGGCACGACCACGCCTGGGGCGTACCGGGGCTGGCGTCCGTCCACAGTCGCATCGCGTCGAAGTAGCGGGCGGCGAACTCGACGTCCAGCCGGGACAGGAAGACCGGGTCGGCGAACCGGTCGTCGTACAGGCCGTTCAGCACGCTCTCGGTGATCGTGAGGTAGAGCCTGTTGAAGTCGGCCAGCGGGCAGCTCTCCTCCAGCGGAGGCAGCCGGACCAGCAGGTCCTGGAGCTTGGTGAGGTGGTCGACCACCGCCGGCACGTCCGCCGGCCGGTCGGCCAGCAGGTCGACGATGTCCCGGTGCACGGGACCCCAGACCGGTTCGGACATAGTCACTCCTCCACGATGCTCCGCGGCACCCCCGTGCCGTCGGCGACGCTGCACAGCCTTCCAGCCGACGACCGAGCGCCGGATCAGTAGAACGACGTATACGTAGCGACGAGCCGGGACCGCGACCGGGCGTCAGGCCGGGCGGTTGCGCAGGAAGATGGCGCTGGCCTGGACGCGGGTGCGGACCTGGAGCTTGTCGAAGATGTGCGAGACGTGCACGCCGATGGTGCGTTCGCTGATGAACAGCCGCTGCCCGATCTCCTTGTTGGTCAGCCCCTCGGCCACCGCCGCGAGCACCTCCCGCTCCCGCGCCGTGAGGACCGCCAACTCGTCCGCGCCCGCCCCGCCCGACCCGGTGACCGCGGCGGTGGACGCACCCCGCTCCTCCAGCGACACCCGGGCCCGACCGGCGAGGGTGCGGATCTCCGAGGTCAGCGGCACCGCGCCGAGACCCTGCGCCACCTGGTACGCCTGCCGCAACAGCTTCGCCGCGGTGGCGCTGCGGCTCCGCTTCGCCAGCAACGCCTCGGCCTGCCGCAGCCGCGAGTAGGCCGCCGGATAGGGATGGTTGCGCCGGTCCCACTCGGTCACCGAACGGGCCCACAGGTCCGGGTCGCTGCCGTCGAGCCGGCTCACCTCGGCCGCGCAGAGCGCCAGGAAACCGTCGACGACGCTGCGCACCGG
>NZ_JBFAMU010000788.1:0-1639 GCF_040656655.1 Micromonospora sp. NPDC049799 | reverse complement strand
GGGCACCGGGGGCCGGCCGGCGGCCAGCGCGCGGGCCACCTGATCGGCCTGGCGGTGCATCGCGGAGAAGGTGAAGCCGGTGGACGGCCGGGTGGCGCCGCCGGCCGTGCCGAGGCGGACCACCCGGGGCGAGGGCCGGGGGTCGAAGGGCGCGTCGGTCATCGGGATGACGCCGTTCTCCACCTCCCGCACCCGCAGCCGGGACGGGTCCAGCCCCAGCAGGTCGCGATAGCCGGCGAGCGCCGCGTCGTACCCGGCGTCGGTGAGCAGGGACGGGGTGAACTCGGTGTACTCCACCAGGGCGTACCGGTCGCTCACCGGCAGGACGTAGCCGAACGACACGCCCCGGGCCGGCTGCGGGGTGCGGAAGTCCATGAGGATCGCCCGGCTCGGGTCGAACAGCGGCCCGTCCGCCTCCAGCCACCAACCCCGGAAGTGCTGCAGCCAGTTGGTCCGGCCGGCCCGCCGCGGCGGCCGGGGGCGGGAGTCCAGCACCCAGGAGGCCCGCACCACCGGCCCACCGTCGCCGGTCCGCACGGTCACCCGGTCCCCGTCGTCGTCGAGCACGTCGGCCGGGGCGCCGATCCGGCTCACGCCGAGGCGGCGTTCGGCCTCGGCAGCCCGGTCGTAGACCGGGCCGGAGCGCAGCATGGCGTACCGCAGCGGGGTGAGGTCGAGGACGCGGCGCCGCTCGGGCGTCGCCACCTCGACCTGCTGCCAGCTCGCCGCCAGCACCGGGTCGAGGTCGTTGCCGGGGTGGTCCCAGAACGCCCAGGTGCGGTCCTGGCCGCGCCGGTGGACCGGGTCCACCACGGCGATCCGCAGGCCCCCGACGTCGTGCCGGTCGAGGGCGGCCAGGACCAGCGACGCGGCGCCGCCCCCGCCCACCAGGGCGAGGTCGACGTCGACCGGAGCGGACCTGTGCACGCCACCACGCTGCCACACCGGACGGCTCAGGTGACGGCCGGCTCCTCGGCGCGCTCCGGCGCGGGGTCGGTGTAGGCGCGGGCGACGGTGGCCCGGTCGAACACCCGCCAGGTGGCGGCGGCGACGGCGACCGCCACGACGAACCCGACCCAGTACGGCGCGGTGAGCCCGTAGGTGGTCGCGACGATCCCGCCGAGCAGCGCGCCGACGCAGTTGCCGCCGGCGGCGAGGAACAGGGTGGTGCTGCCGACCCTCCCGAGCAGCGCCGGCGGGGTGAGCCGCTGACGCAGCGAGCTGAACACGATGCCCCACAGGGCGCCGTGCACGCCGAACGTGAACAGTGCCACCCCGATGACGACCGCGCTGGTGGACGCGGCCAGCGCCAGGTGCAGAACGGCCTCGATCACCAGGCCGATCCGGACGGTCCAGGTGGCGGTGACCGCGGCGATCATGCGGTCGCCGAGCAGGGAGCCGACCAGCCCGCCGACGGCCATGCAGGTGAAGAGCAGGCCGTACCCGACGGAGCCGAGCCCGAGTCGCTCCTGGGCGAGCAGCACCAGCATCGCCATGGCGGCGGTCAGGGTGACGTTGAGCAGCCCGATCAGGACGGTCATGGTGCGCAGCAGCCGCTGCCCGGCCAGCCAGCGGAACCCCTCGGCGATCTCGGCGCGCACCGACCCGCGGCGGCGCGGCCCGGCCGCGTCGGTCGGCG
>NZ_JBFAMU010000787.1:0-1639 GCF_040656655.1 Micromonospora sp. NPDC049799 | reverse complement strand
GGCCCAGGCCGCCGCGCTCGCCGGGCTGGACGCCGACAGCCGGATCGCCCCGCGTCCGGGCCTGCGCTGGCAGCTCACCCGGGCGGGGGAGAAGGTCACCCTGCGGATCTTCGACCGCACGATCACCCTGCCCGGCACCTGCGAGCCGGCCGTCCGTGCCCTGCTCGCCGGCGAGGTCGACCGGGTCGGCGATCTCCCGGGGCTCGACGACGACGCCGACCGGCTCACCCTGGCCCGCCGTCTCCTGCGCGAGGCGGTCGCCGTTCCCGCCTGACCGGTGGCGCCACCGCCTCCCGCTGTCCTTTCCTCCACCCGGGGAGGCGTCGCGTCTCCGCCGACGACCGTCACCGTGCGTGAAAGAGGCTCTCGGCGCAGGGTTCGTGGTCGCCCACTTTGCTCTGCACTCCGATACGCACCGGCGACGGGGTGTTACTGGCGCTTATCAGGGTGCAGAGCAAAGTCGTCGAGCCAGCATCCAGGTAGGAGGGACGGGAAACGGCGACGATCCTGGTCAGAGCGTTGGCCGTCACAAACGCGTCGCCCGTCGGTCGGGTGGGGCCTCCTGGCTCGCTACTTACCGTCACGAAGGGTCGGGCAGGGAAGACGTGACAAACTGTGACTGGTGACGGAGCCCTCAGCGGGCGAGGGTGAGCAGGAGGATCGTGGTCACCAGGCCGGCGACCAGGACCACCGCCACCGGGCGCGGTCCGAGCAGGGCGTGCCGGCGGTCGGCGAGGACCTTCGCCGGCACCAGCCCGGCCAGCGGCCCGAGCAGCGTCACCACCAGGGCCAGGACCGGAAGGCCGACCGCCAGGTCGCCGCCGTACCGGTCACCCGCCGCCCGGGCCGCGCTCCCCAGGGCGTACGCGGCCAGAGCGCCTCCGATGCCGCAGAGCGCGAGCAGCGGGTTCACCGAGCCCGGCAGGTCACCGGGCTGCCCGGTGCGCCGCAGCAGGTCCCGCACGCCGGCCAGCAGCAGCGCGGGGTCACCCGTCGCCCCCGGCGTCGGTGCGGGTGGGCCGCCGAGCCGGCGACCTCCCCCGAGCCGACCCCGCAGCTCCTGCCACAACTGGTTGGCCTCGGCGTCGATGAGCTCCTGGCTCTCCCGGGCATCCACCAGCTCACGCTCGGCGGCACCCACCTGCGCCTGCGCCTCGTCCACCGCGTGCCGCGCCGCCGCGCACTGCTGCTCGTACCAGGCGTGCGCCTCGGCCCGCTGGGCGCGCACCCGCGCGGTCAGGTCGGCCAGCCGCCGGATCTGCGCCGCGTACGACTCGCTGGTCACCGGTTCGTTCATCGGGCAGGACCATAAGGGATGATCGTCTGCCCGGTGCGGTGCACCGCCCGGTCGAAGAACAGGCCCCGCCACGGGCGGGGGTACCAGTCCGGTCCGCCGGTGCCCGGATAGAGCGACGACCCCAGCTCCCCGCCGTGCGTGTCCAGCGCCACCCACGCCCCGATCTGGTCGGTGCGGGCGGCCGGACCACCCAGGTCGGCGCGCATCCGGGCCACGCCGCGCCACCAGGCCAGCACATGGGTACGCCGCTCCGGCCCGTCGTGCAGGATCCGGCGCAGCTGCTCCAGGCCGGTCCGCCCGCCGACGCGTGCGGCCAGGGCGCCGGCGGCCGCGTCGACCGCG
>NZ_JBFAMU010000786.1:0-1644 GCF_040656655.1 Micromonospora sp. NPDC049799 | reverse complement strand
ACCGGGGGGACCGGGGGGGGTTACTTCACCGAGGGGTTTACGAAGGGGGGGCGGGTTAGGCGCATGGGGGCGCGGCGGCCGCGGATGTCGACCTGGAGCTCGGTGCCGTCGGGGAGGTCCGGGGCGGTGTCGACGAGGGCTAGGGCGATGCCCTGCTTTCTCGTCGGGCTGAAGGTGCCGCTGGTGACCGTGCCGACCCGGGTGTCCCCGTCGAAGACGGCCATGCCGGGGCGCGGGATGGCCCGATCGACCGCCTCCAGGCCGCGGAGCGTACGCCGGGGGCCGGCGGCCTTCTCGGCGAGCAGCGCGTCGCGGCCCCAGAAGGCCGGCTTGTCCCAGCCGACGGCCCAGCCCGAGCGGGCCTGCACCGGGGTGATGTCCAGCGACAGGTCCTGCCCGTGCAGCGGGTATCCCATCTCGGTGCGCAGCGTGTCCCGGGCGGCCAGACCGCAGGCGCGCAGGTCGAAGCCGGCGGCGAACAGCGCGTCCCACACACCCACGGCGTGCTCGGCCGCCACCACCAGCTCGTACCCCAGCTCGCCGGTGTAGCCGGTGCGGCAGACGGTCAGCTCCGCGCCGGCCACCGTCCCGGTGGAGAAGCTCATGTACCCGTGCTCGGTCGGCAGGCCCAGGGCGCCGAGCAGGTCCGCCGAGCGGGGTCCCTGCACGGCGAGGACGGCGTACGCCTCGTGCTCGTCGGTGACGGTGACCGACGGCGGCGCGGCGGCGCGCAGCCGACGCACGACCTCGGCGGTGTTCGCGGCGTTCGGGATGAGGAAGACGTGGTCCTCGGCGTGCAGGTAGGCGATGATGTCGTCCACCACGCCGCCGGTGGCGTCGTCGCAGCAGAGGGTGTACTGCGCCCGGCCCGGCCCGATCCGGCGCAGGTCGTTGCTGAGGCAGGCGTTGACGAACTCCGCCGCGCCCGGCCCGGACACCCGTGCCTTGCCGAGGTGGGAGACGTCGAAGACACCCACGCCGGTCCGCACCGCGGTGTGCTCCTTGAGCACTCCGCCGCCGGCGTACTCCAGGGGCATCTCCCAGCCACCGAACGGGGCGAACTTGGCGCCGGCGGCGGTGTGCCGCTCGTGCAGCGGGGATCGGCGCAGCCGGGTCGCGGCGGCGTCGGTGGTCACGTCGGTCATGGGTGGCAACTTACCGGGACCTGAACGGCTGGTTAGCATCGGCGGGACCCGCCGAAGAAGTCGGCGGGACAGCCAGACGTCCGGCAGGTACCGTCCGCCGGAGACCTTCACCGCCGGTACGCGACGACGCGACCGGCCCGGCCCGCCCGGAGTAGCTTCAGTGACATCGCCCAGCACCACCCTGAGCCTGGTCGACAGCGACCCCGCCGAGCTCGCCGTCGACGCCATCGTGATCGGCGTGCACAGCCAGACCGGAGAGCAGGACGCCACCAGCGGCCTCGCCGGGACCCTTCTGCTGGCCAGCGGCGCGGAGAGCATCGCCGCCGCCTTCGACGGCCGGCTGACCGAGACGCTGGCGCTGCTCGGCGCGACCGGCGGCCCCGGCGAGGTGATCAAGCTCGCGGCGCCGGCTCCCGCCGGTGGTGTTGAAGACCCTGATCGTGGTCTTCGGCACGGTCATCGGCCTCTACCTCCTGTGGCGCGCCCTCCGCTGACTCCC
>NZ_JBFAMU010000785.1:0-1652 GCF_040656655.1 Micromonospora sp. NPDC049799 | reverse complement strand
GGCGCTCGCCGACGCCGCGCCGGGCCGGTTCGCGCTGGGCATCGGCGCGTCCTCGCCGGTGCTGGTGCGCGACTGGAACGCGGGGGAGTTCACCGAGCCGTTCCGGCGTACCCGCGACGTGCTCCGCTTTCTGAAGGCGGCCCTGTCCGGGGCGACGGTCGACGAGGCGTACGACACCTTCACCGTCCGCCGGTTCACGCTGGAACGGCCGCCGGCCGTACCGCCGCCGGTGCTGCTCGCCGCGCTGCGCCCCGGGATGCTGCGGCTGGCCGCCGCCGAGGCCGACGGTGTGATCCTCAACTGGCTCGCCGCCGGTGACGTCCCGCAGGCGCTCGGGGTCCTCGGGGAGCGCAAGCCCGGGTTCGACGTGGTCGCGCGGATCTTCGTCTGCCCCACCGAGGACGCCGCGTACGCCCGCACGCTGGGCCGTCGGCTGATCACCAGTTACCTGACCGTGCCCGCGTACGCGGAGTTCCACCGCTGGCTCGGCCGGACGGAGGTGTTCGACCCGATGTGGAAGGCGTGGGCGGCCGGTGACCGGCGCGGTGCCGGCGCGGCGGTGCCCGACGAGGTGGTCGACGCGTTGGTGCTGCACGGCTCCCCGGAGCACTGCCGGGCCGAGACCCTCCGGTACGCCGAAGCCGGCGTTGACGTGCCGGTGCTCGCGCTGCTGCCGACACCGGAGTTGACCACGGGCGGCGCGGCAGCCCTCCTGGACGTGATCGGCCGACTGGGCGGGGGTGAGCGGTCGTGAACCTCACCGACCGGATCGTGGTGGTCACCGGCGGAGCTGGCGGCATCGGAGCGGCACTGGTCCGCCGGTTCGTCGCCGAGGGCGCCGCCGCCGTCGTGGTGGCCGACCTGGCCGCCGACGCCGCCCGCGCGGTGGCCGAGGCGGTCGGACCGGTGGCGCACGGCGTGGGCCTCGACGTGACCGACGAGGAGCAGGTCCGCGCGCTGGTCGCCGACACCGAGCGACGGTACGGGCGGATCGACCTGTTCTGCGCCAACGCGGGCGTGGCCACCGGCGGCGGGATCGAGGTCGACGACGCCGGATGGGACCGGGCCTGGCGGGTGAACGTGCTGGCCCACGTGTACGCCGCCCGCGCGGTCCTGCCGGCGATGCTGGCCCGGGGCGGCGGCCACCTGCTGATGACCTGCTCGGCCGCGGGTGTGCTGACCGCCGTCGGGGACGCCCCGTACACCGCCACGAAGCACGCCGCGGTCGGCTTCGCGGAGTGGCTGGCGATCACCTACCGCGACCGGGGCGTCAAGGTGAGCGCGCTCTGCCCGCAGGGGGTGGACACGCCGATGCTCGCCGACGGGCTGGCCGCCGGTCACCTGGGCGCGAAGGTGATCGCCGCCTCCGGGGCGGTGCTCACCCCGGAGCAGGTCGCCGACGCGGTGATCGCCGGCCTCGCCGAGGAGCGCTTCCTCATCCTCCCGCACCCGGAGGTCGCCGACTACGCGCGCCGTCGCGCCGAGGACCCGGACGGCTGGCAGGCGGGCCTCCGCAAACTCGTCCGCCGCCTGACCACCTGACCACCCCGGCGGCTTCCCGCCGGATCGCGCTCGACCCTGGGTGCGACGGGGCGGAGCGGCGCGTACCGGCGGGTCGAGCGGAGTCGGCGGCGAACGGACGCTCCGGCCCG
>NZ_JBFAMU010000784.1:0-1653 GCF_040656655.1 Micromonospora sp. NPDC049799 | reverse complement strand
GACCTCGGCCACCGCGGCGGCGTCCAGGCCGTAGCGGGCGAAACGGCGATCGGGCAGCCGGTCCAGGTACCGGCCGGCGGCCCGGACGTCGTCCGGGTCCAGCGCCGGGTCGAGCTGGCGGGCGAGGTCCAGCAACTCGGGTACGTCGTAGTGGTCCCGGGCGGCCGCGACGTCGACGTAGTCGCGGACCTCCCGCCGGTTGACCAGGGCGGCGGTCTTGTTCGCCACCAGGTCCCGGACGTCCATCACCGGTCCCAGGCCCATCACCACCGGGCTGCGCCGCCGGTCCAGCCGTGCGAGGCTGAGCCGGATCCGACGGCCGTCCCGGCTCACCACGAAGTCCCTGAGGTCCCGGTCGAAGCCGTCGAACAGCTCGGCCACCCCGCTGTCCGGATCGGCGTCGCGCACCGTGTAGCCGGCCGCCTCGAGGACGGCCCGTACCTCGTCGGCCGCCGCCGCGGCGGCGCCCTCGACGTCGGCGAACAGGTCGACGTCCTCGGTCGGTCGGGTCACCATGCCGTGCGCCGCCCACGCCACCCCGCCACCGAGCACGAAGCGGTGCCGTCCGGCGGCGGACAGGGCGACGCGGGCGACCTCGCGGTAGAACTCGTGGGGGTGGGGCGTGTTCACGCCGTACGCAGACCGCGGTGGCGGCTCTCCCACGCCTGGCGTACGCCCCGGGGCAGGTTCAGCAGGGGCCACACCCGGCGCAGCGTACGACCGTTGACGAGCCGCCGGAGGTCGTCGGTCCGGGTGGTTTCCCGCAGGACGTTCTCGTACATCCACAGCAGGTCGTCCGGGTCGGCGAGGTCGAAGGTGCGCTCGCTGGCCCACATGAGCCGTACCGGGAGCTCCACCACGCCACGGGTCGGCCCCGCCAGCTCGGCGAGGGTCCGCGTCACCACCGCCGGCCGGCCGGGACGCGCCAGGTGGGTGTGCCCCGCGACGCGCGCCCGCACGTCCCCCGCGGCCCGTGTGGGCGTCGGGGGCGCGGTGGGGGAGAGCGCCTGCATGCTGTCAGGGTAACGCCGGTCGCCGCCGATACCGCCACAGCCGGCCCGCACCGTGTTTCGCCGACCGTCTCCGGCGGCGATTCTGACTGACTGGCACCCAGAGAGATCTTGGCGGGAAACGGCCCCCTCCAGGGGCCATTCCGTACCAAGATCTCTCGCCGACCCTGGGTCGTGTGTGTGTGCGTGTCCGGTAACAGGCCATGCGTCCGGTTCGGGGTGTGACCGGGGGCATCCTGACGGCGGAATCGTGGCCGGCCGGGGGTCGTTACACATGGCGGACGATCGAGCAGGACGCGCAGCCCCCCGGGCGCGGGTTCGTGGCCCCGGAATGATGGCGGGTAGCCGGTCGTTACATCCCCCTGGCGCCGCGGACGAGCAACCCCCTGCTCCGGTGAGCGTGTGCCGATCCCCCCGAACTTCCTTGAGCACCGGATGGTGCCTCGCACCCCGGCACGGCCGATCCCCCTCGGCTCAGGGTGCCCACCCCCAAAAGGAGCTTCCCCATGAACACGATCATGCGTAAGAGCGTTCTCGGTATCGCTGGTATCGCCTTCGCCGGTGGCATCTTCGCCGGCCCCGCCACCGCCACCGCCGCCCCGGCCGTCGAGTCGACCCCGGTCGCCGTGGTGCAGGCCGACAA
>NZ_JBFAMU010000783.1:0-1664 GCF_040656655.1 Micromonospora sp. NPDC049799 | reverse complement strand
GAGGCCGTCGGGGTCGAGCCGGTCGAGCAGGCCGCGCAGCGCCGTCGCGGGCAGCCGGCTGTCCATGTGTACGACGTCCGGCTCGACGCCGTCGGCCACGAGACCCGCGATGCGGCGCGCGCGATGGGGCGGGGCGAAGTCCGTACCCAGGTCGGCCACGTCGGGGCGCCGGTCGTTGGCGCACACGGTGGGACCCTCCACCGGGGCGTCGGCCAGGGGCGCGTACCCGCCCCGCCACCGGTAGCGCGGGTCCCAGCCGGGCACCGGCTCCCGCCGGCACCGGTCGTCGCGAACGGGCACCAGCCCGGCGACGAGCCGGCGTATCCGCCCGCGCCGGTCGGCGGTGAGCACGCTGTTGACGGGCTCGACCCAGACCCGCAGCGCCTCGACGACGTCGTCGGTGGTGCGGGCCCGCAGCAGCGGCAGCAGCGCGCCGAAGCCGAGGTTCCCCTCGACCCGGCTCGGCGTACGCAGGCTGATCGCCTCGCCGGTGCGGCGGTCGTGGTCGACGACCGGGCCGCGGGGCGTCTCGATCACCTCCACGGATTCCGGCTCGCCGCCGCGGACGTCGATCCGCTCGACGTGGCGCCGTGCCGGCACCCAGCCGTCGGCGTCCCGGACCAGGAGCCGTTCGCCCTCGCGGCGCAGCTCCTCCCGGTAGAGGTCCTGGTAGTCGGCCATCGCGTTGGTGATCGCCCAGGCGACCTCCCCGGCGTGTCCGAAGTGGGGGAGCCCCGGGACGCCCGGGAACGCGAGGCCGACCACGTCGAACTCGGGGCAGGCGAGCCGCACCTGCTGGTAGACGCCGGGCAGCTCCAGCATGCGGTGCGGGTCGCCGGCGATGACCGGTGCCCGGCCGGTGGCGGGGTCACCGGGCACCGCCCAGGCGTTGCTGCCCGATCCTCCCGGGTCCTCGGTCGCGAACAGGTCCACCGCCTCCGGGCCCAGGGTCGCGGCGACGTGCGCGCGCCACAGCTTGGTGGGGAACGTGCCGAAGAGGATGTGCTGGACGAGGAAGACCCCCAGCGGTGACCACGGTTGCCACCGGCCCGGCGCGCGGCCGATCGCGGCGAACTCCGGCGCCCCGGCGGCGCCCTCCGCGAGCCCGTCGTTGACGCCGTCGACGTACGCGGTGACCCATCGGCGGGTGGGCGCGTCGAGCCGGTCGAAGCACCGGCGTGCGGTGTCGTCGAGACGTGCCCGCCGGGCGAACCGGTCCCAGACCACCGCATCGGGGCCGAGGTGTGCGGCGAGCCGGCCCTCCGACCGCCACCGCTCGGTCTCGATCTGCCAGGCCCGGTCGGTGGCCGCGACCCGCCCCTGGAGGCGGGCCAGGTCGTCCACCGTGTCGGCCCGCAGGTGCGGGATCCCCCACGGGTCCCGGTGCACGCCGTTCATCACGCCTCCTTGACTTCGCATTAGGTTAGGCTAACCTAAGCCCCGTTGTGATCAAGCGACACGGTCACGTCACGGGGCGTGCCCGTCCCGGTCCACCGTGTCCTCCCGTGACCGAGAAGGACTGCCATGAGCCTGCCCGGAACCGCCGTCGGGGCACCACCCCCCGGCCCGACCACCGGCTCGGCCGCCGCCCGCGCCCACCTGTTCCACGCCGGCTCCGCCGAGCGGTACCGGCGGGTGCTGGCCGACGGCATCGACCGGGTGGC
>NZ_JBFAMU010000782.1:0-1670 GCF_040656655.1 Micromonospora sp. NPDC049799 | reverse complement strand
GCTCGCCGCCGGAGCCGCTCCCGCCGGGGCGCCGGAGGCGCCGGTCGCCCGGGTCGGTGACGCGGTGTCGGTGACGTCGACCCTGCGCGGGAAGGTGGAGTTCGAGAGCGGTGAGGAGGGGCGGGAGGTGGAGATCCTCGGCCACCTGCTGCGTACCGCGACGGCCGAGACCTTCCGCGCCCGGCTCGCCGGCCTGGACCTCTCCGGCTTCACCGCGCTGGTCGAGGACGGGAAGGCGATCGAGACCGGCGAGCTGGTCGGCTCCGCCGAGCTGCTGGGGCAGGTGGGCACCGTGCCGGGCCTGGCCAAGGTGCTGGACCGGCTCGGCCTCGGCGACGCCCCCAGCCCGGAGCAGGCCGCCGCCGGTGTCGAGTTCGTCCTGGAGGGTCTGCACCTGACCCGACGCCTCGGCAAGGACGTCACCGACTCCGGCCGGACCCGCTACGGCGACCGGTCCTGACATGGCCGGCAACCGGTTCCGGTACGGCCAGTGGCACGGTGGTCCCGACCCGCTGGCACCCCCGTACGACGTGCGGGCGGCGGTGGACGCGGTCGGTTCCGAGGTGCTGGCCGGCGGGAGTCTCCGGGAGGCGCTGCGCAACCTCCTGCGCCGTGGCCCGCAGGGGCGCGGTGGTCTCGACGACCTCGCCGCGCGGGCCCGGCGGCTGCGCCGGGAGGCACTGCGCCGCGGTGACCTGGACGGGGCGGTGACCCGTGCCCGCGCACTGCTCGACCAGGCCCTCGCCGCCGAACGCGACGCGCTGCGCGGGCGTGACGACGAGAGCGCGCGGTTCTCCGAGGCGGTGCTGGACAACCTGCCCCGCTCGACGGCCCGCGCGGTGGAGGAACTGTCCGGGTACGAGTGGGCCAGCGACGAGGCCCGGCAGACGTACCAGCGCATCCTCGACGGGCTGCGCGACGAGGTGCTCGGCCAGCGCTTCGCCGGCCTGCGCGACGCGGCGCGGGCGGCCGGCGACCCGGAGGTCCAGCGTCGGCTCGGCGAGATGATGCACGACCTGAACGACCTCCTCGCCCGGCACGCCCGCGCGGAGGACACCACCGACGCGTTCGCCGAGTTCATGCGCCGGCACGGCGAGTTCTTCCCGGAGCAGCCGAAGGACGTCGACGAGCTGGTCGACGTGCTGGCCCGACGCTCGGCCGCCGGCGAGCGGCTGATGCGGTCGCTGTCCGACCGGCAGCGGGAGGAGCTGGCCGGGCTGATGCGTCAGTCCCTCGGCGACCGGCTCGCCGACGAGCTGGCGGCCCTCGACGGCAACCTGCGGGCGCTGCGGCCCGACCTGCGCTGGGGCCGGGGCGAACGGGTCCGGGGCGAGGAACCGCTCGGGTACGCCGACGCGGCCGGCGCACTCGGCGAGATCGGTGAGCTGGACGACCTGCTGGACTCCCTCGACCAGGAGCACCCGGGCGCCACGTTGGACGACATCGACGTGGACGCGGTGTCCCGGACGCTGGGCCGGCACGCCGCCGACGACGTACGCCGGCTGCGTGAGCTGGAGCAGGAACTGCGCCGGCAGGGATGGGTGAGCCGCGACTCCGACGGCCTGACCCTGAGCCCGAAGGCGCTGCGCCGCCTCGGCGGCACCGCCCTGCGACGGGTCTTCGCCGACCTGACCTCGCCGGCCGCGCCCGCCGAGCGCAGGTCGTGCTGG
>NZ_JBFAMU010000781.1:0-1689 GCF_040656655.1 Micromonospora sp. NPDC049799 | reverse complement strand
GTCGACCCCGAGCAGCCGTACCGGCCGGTGGGTTCGACCGGTCGACCGTCGGCCTCGCCGTCCGCGACGTCGACCGTGCCGCCGGCCAGCCCGACCGGCCGGCAGCCGACCAGCGCGCCCACCACGGCGCCCCCGCCGCTCACAGAGCCGCCGCCCACGACGCCGCCCGCAACGGATCCCCCCACGACGGATCCGAATCCGGTACCGACGACGGCACCCCCCACGACCGAACCCGAGATCCCGCCCGGCGAGCAGTGACCCCGCCATCGTCTCCCCGCCCCTGGGTGGGGAGACGGGGACGGCGCACCGGTCACTGGTCGCCGAGGGCCTCCACCACCGAGCGGGACAGCGCCCGTCGGGCGGGCAGCACCGAGGCGGCCAGTGCGGCGACCACCGCGACACCGACGACCAGGCCGAGCCGCCCGAGCGGCAGCACCACCGTGAAGTGCCCGCTGATCCGACCCAGCAACGCCATCGCCGCGGCGCTGACTCCGGTGCCGAGGGCCACCCCGAGCACGACGCCCACCCCTGCGGTCAGCACCGCCTCGACGGCGAGCATCGCCCGCATCCGGCCGCGGGTCAGCCCGACGGCCCGCAGGACCGCGTTCTCGCGGGTCCGCTCGACCACCGACAGGGTCAGCGTGTTGGCCACCCCGACCAGCGCAATGACGACCGCCAGACCGAGCAGCGCGGTGACGAAACCGAGCAGCATGTCCACCGTGCCGGTGAGCATCTTCTTGTAGGCGCCCTGGTCGAGCAGGTTGACCGTCGGGTAGCGCGCCACGACCGACTCGATCGCCGCCCGGGCCCGCTCGGCGGTGACTCCGCTCGCCGGTTCGATCTCGGCGAGGTACCCCCGCTCGTCGGGGTAGAGGGCGGTGAAGTCGTCGTCGGCCAGGTGGACGACGTGACCGGCCGGGCTGCCGGCGAGGACCGGGCCGTCGTCGGTGACCACGGCGGCCACCCGGAAGGACCGGCCGCGCAGGGTGAGAGGGGAGTCGACGGTCCAGCCGCGCACCCGGGCCAGGTCCGCGCCGACGAGCACCCGTCCAGGACCGAACCGGTCCGGGTCGCCGGCGACCACGCCGGTCAGCGTACGACCGACCAGCGCCGGGTGGGACGCCCGCACCTCGACGCCGGACCACACCGCGCTGCGCCACTCGTGCACCACCGCCAACTCGTCCCGCGTCCGCAGCTCCGCCGCCAGCGGCGCGGGGAGGTCTCCACCCACGCCGGTGACCAGCCAGTCCACCCCGATCTCGGCGTCGACACTGCGCTCGATGCCGATCTTGGTGCTGTGCCCGCCGACCACGAAGGCGGAGACCAGCCCGATGCCGATCACCAGCGCGGTGGCCGTCGCCGCCACCCGCCGGGGACTACGGACCGCGTTCGCCACGGCCAGGCCACCGGTCACGCCGAGCAGCCGCCGGGCGGGCGCGCCGAGGACCCGGACCAGGACCGGCACCAGCAGCGGCCCGAGCAGCACGACGCCGAGGAAGGCCAGCACCCCGCCGACGGCGACCAGGGGGATCAGCACGGCGTACGGGGCGACGGTCAGAGCGGCGACGCCCCCGGCGAGGACCAGGACGCCGGCGGCCGGCACAGCCGGGTCGGTGCCGTCCCCGGAGAGGTCCAGTCGGTCGGTCGAAACAGCGAGGTCGGGGAACCGGTCAGCGAGGTCTGCGCGGG
>NZ_JBFAMU010000780.1:0-1690 GCF_040656655.1 Micromonospora sp. NPDC049799 | reverse complement strand
GCCGACGGCCGGGCCCGGGTGAGGTCCTGCCGGTGGGCGACGAACGTGACGGTGCGCTGCTCGAGCATCCCCAGCACCGGCACCGCGACCGAGGTCAGCACCGCCAGCCCCAGCACCGCCCATCCGACGCCGCCGGAACGGCCCGGCACCCGCGTGCCGACCCACCAGCCGGCGAGCACGACGGCCGGCTGCACCAGCACCGTCTCGGCGAGCAGCCGCCGGCCGATGGTCGCCACCGACGCGCCCCGGGAGCGCAGGAGCGCCAGCTCCTCCCGGCGACGCTGCACCGTCAGACCGGCCGCCAGCAGGATCAACCCGAACAGGCTGGCCAGCAGCCCGGCCTGCACCACGGCCACCAGGGCCTGCACCGAGGCGAGCTGCTCGGCGAAACCGGCCAGGGCGGTGTCCAGGCCGGTCTGCACCACCGAGCCGGGCAGCCACTCGGTACGCCGGGCGTCGCCGACCGCCGTGGTCACCGCGTCCAGGTCGCCGGTGTTCAGCAGGCGCTCGTCGAAGCGGTGGCGCCAGCCGTACGTGACGGGGGCGGCCGTGCCCGCCGACACGGCCGCGACGCCGGGCGCGTCGGTGACCGCCACCGCGATGTACGGCTCCCCGTCGTCGGTGGGGACGAACGGCTCCAACGCGTAGGTCAGGTCGTCCCAGACCGGGTCGCCGGCCTGTCGCGGTGCGAAGATCCCGCTGACCACCAGCGGTGCGCTGTCCCGGCCGGTCACCTCCAGCCGGCTGCCGGTGCGCAGCCCGAGCACCTCGGCGACCCGAACGGATACGGCGACCTGGGCGGGCTGTCCCGGCTCCGACCGGGGCCAGGCACCCGCGGTCAGGTCCGCGGCCTCGGTCACCCCGGTCTGCGCGGACAGGCCGAACTGCTTGACCGCGCCGCCGTCCATGGGCGGTTCCGGGCCGGAGGCGGTGAGCCGGTCCAGGTCGATCGTCTGGGCGAACCAGGTCTGGTCGACCAGGCCGGGTAGCGGCTGCGGCAGGGTGTCCGCGAACCGGTCGGGCCGGCCAGATGCGGGGTCGGTGAACGAGCTGCCGTCGGAGATCTGCTCGATCTGGATGGTGAGGTCGCGGGACAGGTGCGGCAGCGCCGCCACGTCGGCGCGCAGTCCCCGGTCGGCGTACTCATTCGACAGGCGCGGCCCGGCCGTGAGGAGCACCGCCGCCACCAGGCCCAACACGGCCAGCAGGCCGGCGTGCCCGCCGAAGACGCGGACCCGTCGTGCCGGTTCCCGTACCGGTGTGAGCCACCGGGCGACCGTGGCCCGCACCCGGCCGTCCTGCCGCATCCCCGCGCGCGCGCTCACCGGTCCTCTCCGATCCGTAGCTGGGTGGCGGTCAGCCGCCGCCGCATGGTGGCCGACAGGCTGGCGCTGAAGGTCAGGGCCAGCAGCAGCAGACCCACGCAGGTGGCCGCCACCGGGCCCCAGTCGACGTGCAGCACCGGCTCCGGGGTGGGCCGGTCCGCCGACGGCGTCAGGATGACCAGCGGGGCCATGGTCGCGGCCACGCCGATGCCGACGACGAGCCCGACCAGCACGCCCAGGCCGGCGAGGAACGCCTGCTCGGCCAGCAGCGAGCGGGCCACCAGGCGGTGACCGGCGCCGAGGGTGTGCAGGACGGCAAGTTCGGTGGCCCGCCGCCGGGCGGTGGCGCTGACGTCGACGGCCAC
>NZ_JBFAMU010000779.1:0-1694 GCF_040656655.1 Micromonospora sp. NPDC049799 | reverse complement strand
GCCCAGCAGCGCGGCGACCAGGGCCGCCGCCGTGCCGGCCCGCCGGGCGCGCCACGCAGGGTCACGCCGACCGCCCGGTCGTCCGGTGCTCACCGCTACGCGGAGCATCCGCGTCTCCCTTCGTACGGGCGCGCTACTCGACCTTGGACAGCCGCAGCGCGAGCTCGGGGCAGACCTTGACCGCCTTCAGCGCGCCCTCCCGCAGCCAGGTCGGCACGGGGGTGGGCGGAAAGGCGGGGTATCCGTTGGCGTCGAGCCGGATGAAGTCCGGTACGACGTGCGCGCAGAGGCCGTGCCCGTCGCAGCGCGACCAGTCCAGGGTGAGCTTCTGCGGGTTCTCGTCGGGCGCGCCGGGCAGGCCCATCACGCCCTTGACCCGCCGGCCACACCCGTCGCCGGTGGTGTGCAGGCGCAGGTCCTCGGCGAAGACCTCCATCGCCGAGAGCGCGAACCGCGCCGTACCGTCGGGGTGGCTGCACGCCCCCCGGCCCTTGACGTCGCCGGCGGCGGCCCGGACCACCTCCACCGGCGCGCTGCCGGACACCGCCAGGTCGACGGCGCGGGCCAGGTCCGGCAAGCCCATCCTGCACGGACCGCACTGGCCGGCGGACTCCCCGGCCAGGTAACGCACCACCTGCGCGGCCTCGCCCAGCGGGCAGGTGTCCGCGCCGAGCGGAACGACGATGCCGGCGCCGAGGGTGCCGCCAACGGCGGCGAGACCCTTGCGGGAGATCTCGGCCCGGTCCGCCGCCTCCTGGGTGATCCACTTGCCGTGGTAGCCACCAATCAGGATGCCCGGCGAGTCCGGCACCTCGCACAGGTCGAGGATCTCCCGCAGCGGGGTGCCGGCGGCACACTCCACGACCGCCGGCCGCTTCGCCGCGCCGGTCACGGTGAGCAGGACGGTGCCGGGTTCGTCGTCGGTGCCGAGCGCCGCGTACTCGTACGGTCCGAGCCGGGCGGCCACCGCGAGCTGGGCGTACGTCTCGGCGTTGGACAGCAGGGTGGGCAGCCCACCGACACCGGAGTCGCTGGAGCGCTTCTTCGTGCCGGGCGGGATGTGCGGCAGGCCGTTGATCCCGTTGACCAACGCGCCGCCCTCGCCGGAGATGAACCGGTGCGGCACGGTGACGATGGTGGTCTCCACCGGCATCCGGCGTTCCTGGAGCGCCTCGGTCAGCGAGTCGCGGCCCACCCCGTCGTCGGCCACCCCGATCACGATCTCCTCGGCGTCCAGCGCGTACGCGGCCAGGGCGGCCCCGTCGAGGATCAGGTGCGGTGCCCGGGTGAGCAGCACCTTGTCCTTCCAACTGGCCGGCTCCCCCTCGCTGGCGTTGACGACCACGACGGCACCGAGGTCCTGCCGCTCGCAGGACTCCAGCACGGCGCGCAGCTTCTTCGCGAACGGGAAACCGGCCCCGCCCTTGCCCTTGAGCTGGACACCCTCCGCGAGCCGGAGCAGGTGGGCCGGCTCGATCGGCCCGATCGGGCCGTGCACCTCCTCGTGGGCCAGCAGGTCGAGGCGGCCGAACTCGGCGAAGCCGGCGGTGAGCCGGGGCTCACCGACGCAGGCGACCGGGGGCACCGTCGTACGCATCACTTCGCCTCACCCCGCAGCCCGGCCCAGTACGCGCCGTCGACGTCGGCGGCGTTGGCGCGGCGGCGCCGGGCGGAGCGGCTCTCCCCGGCGGCCC
>NZ_JBFAMU010000778.1:0-1702 GCF_040656655.1 Micromonospora sp. NPDC049799 | reverse complement strand
GTGCCACCGGAGACACGCAGCCCGGCGTACGCCTCGGCGGGCAGTCCCCCGATCAGGTCGCCGCGGATCCAGACGGTGCCGGCGTCGACGGCGACCCGCAGGCCGGTCGGCCCGACGGTGCCGGGTCGGGCGGCGGTGAGCACGAGCGCCGGTGCGGCGGCCCCGGACTCGCGCACCTCGACCCGGCGGGCGGTGAGGAAGACGTCGTAGAAGATGTCGGTGCCGCCCGGGGTCCGGAACGGTCCGATCCGGCGGCTGGGAGCCAGTCCGGAGAGCCGGTCGACGAAACGGCCGGCGAGCAGGTCCTCCCGCTCGTCGCGCCGGTTGACCAGCAGGGCGTCGGCGGGCAGCCGGGTGCCGCTGCGGCGCAGGGTGTCGTCGGCGAGGCGGGCGAGGGTGTCGAGGCCCGGAATCGTCCGGGGCGGGCGCGGGTTGCGGGATGGATCGGACACGCGCTCCTCCTTCGGGAGGGTGGCCACGGCGGTGGCCGGTACCGATCCTTCTCGTGCTTACTCCCCGTGAGAGTCCGCTCGCCGACAGCGCCGCTATCAACAAAGCGCCTCAGGTGCAAGGAAGGGCCCCTTCTTAACGCCTCCGGTAGAGGAAGGGCCCCTTCTTGACGCGAGCCGCGCCACGGTTGCCGAAAAGGCGGTGCGGCTCGCTCGGTCCGACGACTACCGTCCGCACCATGGACCTGGAGATCATTTCGCTGGCCGAGCGCCCCGACCTGGCGCCGCTGCTTGACGACTTCGACGGCGCCTGGCCGGAGTTCATGACCTGGGACCCGATGGCGTCGCTGTACTACGCCGTCGCCGACCGCCACTACCCCGAGTACGTCCTCCTCGCGCTGGACCCGGCCGTGCCCGGCCGGGCGGTCGCCCGCGCGTACAGCGTGCCGTTGCACTGGACGCAGGACACCCTGCCACCGGGCGGGTGGGACCGGATCGTGCAGCGGGCGAGCATCAACCGTCTCGCCGGCACGACCCCGAACCTGGTCTCGGCGCTGGAGATCTGCGTACGGCCGGAGGCCCGTGGTGGCGGGGTGTCCGCCCGGATGCTGGCGGCGATGCGCGACAACGCCCGCCGCCTCGGCTTCACCGAACTGGTCGCGCCGGTCCGCCCGAACGGCAAGCAGGACCCGGACCAGCCGATGCGGGAGTACGCGTACCAGGTCCGCGACGACGGCCTGCCGGTCGACCCGTGGCTGCGGGTGCACGTCCGGGCGGGTGGCCGCATCGACTCGGTGGCGCCACGGTCGATGACCATCCCAGGCACCCTGGCCGAGTGGCGGTCCTGGACCGGCCTGCCCTTCGACCGCACCGGCCCGGTGCGCGTGCCGCAGGCGCTGGCCCCGGTCTGGTGCGACGTCGCACAGGACCACGCCGTCTACGTGGAACCCAACGTCTGGGTCCGCCACCCCCTCTGACCCACCCCACCCCGCTCCCTCCCCGCTCCCACCCCACTCCCACCCCACTCCCACCCCACTCCCACCCCACTCCCACCCCCGCGATCTTGCACTTTCGGTCGCCGAGGTGCGGCTTTCGCGTCTTTCGCCGGGGCACGAAGTGCAAGATCGCGGCGATGAGGGGTGGGGGACCCGGGGGTGGGGATTGGCTGCGCGGGGGGCTGGTGCGGGATTAGCGTCGGGGCGTGGCTGGTGGGCGGAGTGGCAGGGGTGGGCGGGGTGGGCGGGCGGCGCTGA
>NZ_JBFAMU010000777.1:0-1704 GCF_040656655.1 Micromonospora sp. NPDC049799 | reverse complement strand
CGGGTGCCCAGCCGGCTGGCGCACGCCGCCCGCCTCGGCGCGCGTACGGTCGTCGACGCCGGCACCGAATCCGCCGCCGCCGTGCTGCGCGCGGCGACCGGGGGTCGGGGCGCGGACGTCTGCCTGGAACTGTCCGGCGCCTACCCGGCGCTGCACGAGGCGATCCGGGCCACCACCCACGCCGGCCGCGTCGTGGCCGCCGGCTTCTACCAGGGGCAGGCCGACGGCCTCGGCCTGGGCGAGGAGTTCCACCACAACCGGATCCAGTTGGTGGCGGCCCAGGTTTCCGGGCCGACTCCGGCACCCGGCATGGCCGGCCGGTGGACCGGTGAGCGTGTCGCACGGACCTTCATGGAACTGGTGGCGGACGGCAGCGTCGACCCGCTGCCGCTGGTGAGCCACGTCGTCAACGCCAGCGCGGTGGCCGACGCGCTGGCGCTGCTCGACCGCGGTGACGGTGACGTCCTCCAAGTCGTGCTGAGGTTCTGAATGACGATTCCACTGGCCTGCCAGGAACAGCTCCTGCCGGGCACCGACCTGATCCGCAAGTACGCCCTCGCCACCGCGCTCGGCTACGACGCCGTCGAGCTGCGCGGCCGTGGTGACCTGTCGTTCGCCGCGCGCCTGCCCGAGCTGCGCCGGGCCCGTGCCGCCGGGGTGGTGATGCCCACCGTCTGCGTGGAGATGGACCACTTCATCGGGGACTTCGACCCCGAGCGGTCCCGCGACGCGGTCCGCAACCTGCGCTCGCAGTTGTCGGTCATCGCCGAGGTGGGCGGCATCGGGGCGATGACCCCGGCCGCGTGGGGGATGTTCTCCCGCCGGCTGCCGCCGTTCGAGCCGCCCCGGTCGCCGGCCGGCGACCGGCAGGTCCTCGTCGACGCCCTGGGCGAGTTGGGCGAGCACGCCCGCGCCGAGGGGGTCACCCTCTTCCTGGAACCCCTGAACCGGTACGAGGACCACATGGTCAACCGGCTCGACGACGCGGTCACCCTCTGCGCGGCGGTCGGCCTGCCCTCGGTGCGGGTGGTCGCCGACACCTTCCACATGAACATCGAGGAGGACGACGCACCCGCCGCGCTGCGCGCCGCCGCGCCGTACCTGGGCCACGTCCAGGTCAGCGACTCCAACCGCTACCAGCCCGGCGCCGGCCACCTGGACTGGCCACTGCTGCTGCGGACCCTGCTGGACATCCGCTACACCGGGTGGCTGGCGCTGGAGTGCCGGCTGCGCGGCGACCCGGTCCGGGCCCTGCAACAGGCGGCGACCGTGCTGCGGCACGCCCAGCCCCGGGCGGCGGCGGCATGAGCGAGCGCAGCGAGCGAATCATCGAGTTGAGCGGGGTGGGCGGCACGAGCACCGGTGAGGTGCGCGCCCCCGCGGAGCTGTGGCAGCTCGCCGTCGACACCCTGGAGAGCAACTGGGAACACGACCACACGGTGCCGTCCCGGACCCTCTACCCGCACCAGTGGAGCTGGGACTCGGCGTTCATCGCGATCGGCTGGTCCCACGTCCGTCCCGAGCGCGCCTGGCGGGAGCTGGCCAGCCTGTTCCGGGCCCAGTGGGCCGACGGGCGGGTGCCGCACATCGTGTTCAACGCGGCGCTGCCGGTCGGCTCGTACTTCCCCGGGCCGGAGTTCTGGCACTCGGCCGTCGCCGACGCCGCGCCGGCCGCCGCCACGTCGGGGCTGATCCAGCCGCCGG
>NZ_JBFAMU010000776.1:0-1704 GCF_040656655.1 Micromonospora sp. NPDC049799 | reverse complement strand
CGCCGCACCCGCCGCGGTGGCCCCGCCCAGTTCCGCGACGATCCGTTGGCAGAGCGCGGCCAGCCGCCCTCGCCCGTCGGCGGCCGGCGCCTCGCCGCGTTCCAGTCCCCGGCACAGCGCCGGTTCAGGTCGCAGTGTCCCGGCGAGCGGCAGGCCCAGCGCCCGGGCCACCTCGGCGGCCTTGAGTCGACCCGGAGCCGGCCCGCGGACGACCACCGACAGGTCCGCGCAGTGCGGGGCGGCGGCAGCCACCACCCGGGCAGCCGCGGCGGTCGCCCGCAGCTCGGCCGGTACGACCACGAGGGCCCGGTCCACGGTCTGCAGCGCGGTCACCGCCGCGTCGTCGAGCCGACGGGGCAGGTCGACGACCACGAAGTCACGCCCCCGCCGGGCCGCGTCGAGGGTGGCCGCCATCGCCTCGGCGGGCAGTGGCAGCGGATCGCCCCGGTCCCAGGAGAGCATCACCAGGTCACCGCGTCGGGGCAGCGCCCGGACCAGGGCCGGCGCGTCGACGCGTCCCTCGGCGTCGGTCAGCGCGGGCCAGCGCAGCCCGTCCAGTTGCTCCCAGCCGAGCACCAGGTCAAGGCCACCACCGAGCGGGTCGGCGTCGACGAGGAGCGTCCGCAGCCGCGCCCGGGCGGCCGTGACGGCGAGGCCACCCGCGAGAACGCTCGCGCCCGCTCCACCTCGCCCGCCGAGGACCGCGACGAGTCGGGCACCGACACCCGGGGCGTCCGCCCCGCACTCCGCGAACCGGTCGACGAGCCACGGTTCGGCAGCGGGCAGCACGGCGACGTGCTCGGCGCCGACCAGCTCGGCAATCTCCCAGCCCGGGTCCAGGTCCCCGGAGCGACCGACCAGCACCAGCCGGTGCCGGTGCGGCAGCCGGGCGCGTAGGCAGGATCGGGCCTGATCGCTGCCGACCAGGACCAGCGGTGCCGACTGCCAGCGCGACCGAGCGGCGGCCGGGTCGGTGGCGACCTCGGCCGTGACGCCGCCAGCAGCGGCGAGCCGCAGCAGGTCGTCGAGGAGGTCACCGTCCGAGGTGACGATCAGCGGCAGGCGGCGGGGCGGCGGAACGGAGGTACGGGGTGGCATCGCGGCCTCCAGCGGTCGACTCGGGTTGCTGAGGCGCAACACTTCTCGCCGTCGGTGCCGCTCGCCGCCCCGGCGGAGCCGCCTGTGGACAACGGAGCCCCCTGTGGACAACCGCCGAAAAGGACGATGATCTGCTATGGCCGGCTGCCCGCGTACCCGTCGGTAGCGACGGCGGCGCCTTCGTCGTTACGCCGACTCGCGGCGCGGATCCGATCCCTGACCGGACGGCCCCCGAGGCCAGACGGGCCGGTCCGAACAGCCCGCGTGGAGAATGGTTCGACGAGCGCAACCATTGACCGGCGGCACCATTCCGCGCAGATAATCAGGGACCCGTGCCGTCGTTCGAGCGGCACCGCCCGTGTCGGATCGGGGCCATGACCGACTCACCGGACTTCGACGACAGCCAGGCCGACACTCCTGGCCTGCGCGTCGGCGGTTGGGTGCCGCAGCCGCGCGACATCCACCCGCCACGACCGGAACCGTCCGCATCGGAGGGCCGGCACCGCGTGAACCGGGGTGATGAAGATGGTCCTCGCCCTCCGGCACGGTCAGCTCCCCCGCTCGCTGCACATCGACGCGCCCACCCCGCACGTCGACTGGGACAGC
>NZ_JBFAMU010000775.1:0-1709 GCF_040656655.1 Micromonospora sp. NPDC049799 | reverse complement strand
CCCGACGTGCCGCCGGTCGACGTTCTCGCCGCCGCGCACGACATCGCCGCGCAGGCCGCCGCCGGCACCGGCGGACACCGGGCCGGCTCCCTCTACGACCTCCCGCTCGGCGACACTCCGCTGTGGACCCTGCACGAGGAGCCCACCCGGACGTCCGCACCCGACGGGCGAGCCGAGTCCGTCGCGGCGGTGCTGCCCGCGTGGTCGGCGGAGAACCACCACGAGCTGTCCGCGCCCGACCTCGGATTTCCCGCCGCCGCGCGCGCCCTCGGTGACCTGCTGGGCGCGCCGGACCCGCCGTTCGAGGTGGCTCAGGCGGCGGTGGCCCGGTACGGCCGCTTCGGCTTCGAGGCCGCCGCGGTCACCGCCTTCGGGGTGGCCGCCGGCCTTCCGCCCGAGGGGGTGATCCGGGTCGCGGAGCTGCGCTTCGCCCACCCGTACGCCGTGGTCGCCGTCGCCACCGACGACCGTGCCGGCGGCGCGGCGGCCGGGCCCTGGCACGGTGTCCCGGTCTTCTCCGCCTGGGTGGCCGAGCCGGAGGAGGTGCCCGAGGCCGACCTCGCGGACCCGCCGATGCAGTGGTGAGTCCGCTCAGCTCTCGTGCGGCGGGCGCGGGATCGGCTGGGCCATGCCGTCGAAGTCGCGGGGCAGCTGGGCCACCATGTCGCGGAACTCCTCGACGGTGACCGCCTCGCGCAGGGTGACGAAGACCGCCGCGGCGCCCACCCGGGCCGTCTCGTCGTCGACCCCGGCCCGCTCGGACACCCGGCGCAGGAAGTCCGCCGGCCCGCCCCCCTCGGCCGGACCGTCCCACGCTCCCGGGCCCGGCTCGGCGAGGTAGCCACCGGTCTCGTCCGGCAGGTGGCCGGCCAGGTCGGCGACGTCCCCACCGGTCATCCGGTCGACCATCGTCTGCAGCACCGCGCGGGAGATCACGGCGGCCTGCGCGGTGGGAAGGCCCGACCGGCGGGACACCGCGTCGACGAAAAGGGGAAACCGCACGCCGCCCTCCTGACCTCACCGGACCCGCCGCGCTTACCCCCATCGGCTCCTGGCAAACGACCCCGCCGCGCTCGTCGATCAACGCGTTGCCGGGCGCGTCAACGCTCCGGGGCGTCGTCGGCGAGGACGTCGAGCAGCAGGGCGGCGGTCCAGCCGAAGGCCGGTGAGCCGAGCCCGACGCCGGTGTCCGGGTGGAAGTACTCGTGGCATCCGGACCGCGCGACGAGGTCGATCATCGACTGCCGCAGGCCGGCCGCTAGGTCCGGCCGGCCGTGGTCGCGCAGCCCCCGGCGCAGCAGCCAGGCCAGGTTGAGCCAGCTCGGGCCGCGCCAGTAGCGCAGCGGCTCGAAGTCCGGCGCGGTCCGGTCGTGGCTGGGCAGCGGCCGGTCCATCCGGCGGGCCACCCCGAACCGGACCGAGCAGGCCTCCTCGATCACCGTCGCGGCCGGGCGGGCGGGCAGGTCGGGCAGCATCAGGGGCATCAGCCCGAGCGCCGTCCGGGCCGGGATCAACCGGTCGCTACGCAGGTCGCGAGGCTGGAACGTCCCGGTGACCGGGTCGTACAGCCGCCGCAGGAGAGCCTCGGTGATCCGCGCCGCCCGTTCGCGGTGCCCCGCGGCGGTGCTTGGCGGCGAGACCGAGGAGTAGCCGGAACCCTGCGCTGACCCCATGATCCAGCCACGCGGGCGCGGTGCGCCGTCACATCG
>NZ_JBFAMU010000774.1:0-1709 GCF_040656655.1 Micromonospora sp. NPDC049799 | reverse complement strand
GCGGTCCGACCAGATCTGCCGGGCGATGGTGGCGTCCACCATCTCCCGCTCCGGCTGGGCGCCGCGCTCGTTGAGCTGGTCCCGCTGCTCGCGCATCCGCGACTGGCTCGGCGCGCACCCCGAGGTGGACATCGCCGACGTGGCGGCCAACCTGGGCCGGCGCCAGCCGATGGCCCACCGGCGTTTCCTCGTCGCGGCGGACCGCGCCGACGCGCTGGCCGCCCTCGACGCGCCGCAGCGGCAGTTCACCGGCGCTCATCCTGGCGGCCGGCGGGCGCTGGTGTTCGCCTTCCCGGGACACGGCGCCCAGCACGTGGCAATGGGTGCCGGCCTGTACCACGCGGAACCGACCTACCGGGCCGTGGTCGACGAATGCGCCGAACTGCTCCACGACGACCTGGGCCTCGACCTGCGCACGCTGCTCTGCCCGGCCCCCGACGGCCATCCGGAGGCGGAGCGGCTGCTCGCGCGGCCCCGGCTGATCCAGCCCGCGCTGTTCGTCACCGAGTACGCCCTCGCCCGGTCGCTGTTCGCCCGTGGGGTCACCCCGGACCTGATGGTGGGACACAGCCTCGGCGAGTACGTCGCCGCGTGCCTCGCCGGCGTCTTCTCCCTGGCCGACGCGGTGCGGCTGGTGAGCGCCCGCGGCGAGCTGGTCGAACGGACCCCGGCCGGGGCGATGCTCGCGGTGAGCCTGCCCGAGACGGCGGTGGCCGGGCTGCTGGCGGACGGTCTGTCGCTGGCCGCCGTCAACGCACCCGAGCTGTGCGTGCTGTCCGGCGCTGGAGAGGCGATCGAGGAGCTGCGCCGGCGGCTGACCGCCGACGGGGTCGAGTGCCGGCCGCTGCGGGTCACCCGGGGCTACCACTCCGCCCTGCTCGATCCGGTGCTCGACGAGTTCGCCGACCACGCCCGCCGGGTGACCTACCACGAACCGGAACGCCCGTACCTCACCAACCTGACCGGCGGCCCGGTCACCCCCGGGCAGGTCACGGACCCCGTGTACTGGGTGCGGCACATGCGGGAGCCGGTCCGGTTCGCCGAGTCGGCCGCGCTGCTCGCCGAGCAGGACGTCGTCCTCGCGGAGCTGGGCCCCGGGCACGCCCTCGGTGGCCTGGCCCGGTTGGCCGGAGTGCGACCCGGCCAGGTGGTGGCGGCGATGCGGCATCCGCGCGGCGACGCCGACGACCTCACCACGATGCTCGACGCGGTCGGCCGACTGTGGCTGTCCGGGGTGCAGGTCGACTGGCAACGGTTCCACGGTGGCCCGTGCCATCGCCTGCCCCTGCCCGGCTACCCGTTCGAGCGGCACCGCTACTGGGTGGACCCGGCGCCACGGACCGGCACGGCGGACCCCGCACCCGCCCCGCCGGCGGCGGCTTCCCCGATCGCCCCGGACGCGCCCGAGTCCGTCGACGCCGCCAACCGGCCGGCCGTCAGCACGGCCTACGTCGCTCCGAGCACCCCCGCGCAGGAGTGCGTGGCGGAGCTCTGGACCGAGCTGCTCGGCATCCGGCCGATCGGGGCGCTCGACAACTTCTTCGAGCTCGGCGGGCACTCGCTGCTGGCCACCCAACTCGTCGTGCGGCTGCGGGCCCGGCTCGGCGTCGCGCTGCCGCTGGAGGCGGTCTTCGCGACACCGACCGTCGCCGGGATCGCGGCCACGCTGCCGGAAACCGGCCCCGCACCCACCGCCGCCGCCAGGCAGC
>NZ_JBFAMU010000773.1:0-1721 GCF_040656655.1 Micromonospora sp. NPDC049799 | reverse complement strand
GCTCAGGACGTGTTCGTCATCGCCTGGCGGCGTCGACGCGAGGTCCCGGACCGCAGCCTGCCCTGGCTGTACGGGGTGGCCCGGCGCCTGTTGGCCAACCGGGCCACCGTCGCCCGCTCGGCGTCGACACCCTTCCGGTACGGGTCGAGGAGGGCCCCGTCGGCGGTCAGGACGTATCCGCGTACCGCCGCGACCTGCTGGAGCAGGTGGACCTCCAGTTGCCCGACGGCGGTGCGGGCCGGGGCGATCCGGTCGGCGAGCCGGTTCGACACCTCGGCGGTGTGGCGCAGCGCGACCGCGCCGAAGCCCCCGCCGGCCAGCACCAGAGCCGTCATCGTCAGCAACATGACACTGAGCCAGCGGCGGGTCGTCAGGCGCCCGCCGCCGGCGTTCGGTGAAGTGGTGCCGCTGGTCACGGCTGCACCTTAGACCAGCGGGCCGCTGCCGGCCGTGAACGGCGCGGGGCTTGCCCCCGGCTGCTACCAGTGACCGTGTGTCCGTGAACGACCATGCCGCCACGACGCCGGCCCGGCCGGCGACGACCGGGGAGCCGGAAGCACCCGTTGCGCCGATGGCCCGCCGTGGCGGCGCGACCAGAATGACCAGCGGGGTGGTCCGTCCACCCGGGGCGGAGGGGGTGACCACGTGACCGGTTGGCAGCTCTCGGGCTACCGTGCGGTCCGGCAGCTCGGCGCCGGCGCGTCCGGGCGGGTGGACCTCGCCGTCCACGACGTCACCGGCACGCCGGTGGCGATCAAGTACCTCACCGCCGGCATCGGCGACGACCCCTCCTTCCGGGAGGCGTTCCGGGCCGAGGCGCGACTGCTCGCCGACATCGACGACCCCCACGTGTCCCGGCTCTACGAGTACGTCGAGTCGCCCGCCGGCGCGGCGATCGTGATGGAGCTGGTCAACGGCGTCTCCCTGCGGCAGATGCTGCGCGCGCACGGCGCCACCACACCGGAGTCCGCGCTGTGCGTGCTCAAGGGCTCGCTGGCCGGGCTGGGCGCGGCCCACGAGCGTGGCGTGGTGCACCGCGACTACAAGCCGGAGAACGTGCTGGTCACCGCCGAGGGGACCAGCAAACTCGCGGACTTCGGCATCGCCATGCCGGTGGGCGAGGGTTCCGGCGGCAGCGTCACCGGTACGCCCCGCTACATGGCCCCCGAGCAGTGGACCGGCGCGCCGGCCAGCCCGGCCTGCGACATCTACGCCGCCACCGCGACCTTCTACGAGTGCGTGACCGGCCGCCCGCCCTTCGACGGGAGGGACCTGTTCACGCTGCGTCGCCAGCACGCCGAGGAGCCGATCCCCACCGAGGCGGCGCCGGAGCCGCTGCACGACCTGCTGCGGCTCGGCATGGCCAAACGGCCTGACGAGCGACCGCAACCCGCCCAGGTGTTCCTGGCGGTGCTGGAGCAGGTCGCGGCGACCGCGTACGGGCCCGAGTGGGAGGAGCGGGGGCTGGGCGAGCTGGCCCGGCGGGCGGCCCTGCTCGCCGCGCTGTTCCCGTTCAGGGACGGCACCGGCGGCGCCACCAGCGTGGCCAGCACCACGCTGGGGGAGGGCACCGGCAGGTTGAGCCGCCTGCGTACCGGCCGGGCGCGGACGGCCCTGCTCGCCGGTGGGGTGGTCGTCGCGGTGCTGCTCGGCGGCGCCGGCCTGAGCTACGCCTCGCGCGACGAGCCGCTGACCACCGCCGGGGGCGGTTCCGAGCCCGC
>NZ_JBFAMU010000772.1:0-1727 GCF_040656655.1 Micromonospora sp. NPDC049799 | reverse complement strand
CCCGCTTCGCCGGTCGGCCGGCGGCAGGCACGGGCGTTGGCGGCGGAGGCGGCCCGATGACCGGTGGACACGGTACGGGCACCGGCTCGGCCGTCGCGGTCACCGCCGTCGCGTGCCGGTTCCCCGGTGCGCCGGACGCCGACGCCTTCTGGCGGATGCTGGTCGAGTCGCGCGAGGGACTGACCCGGTTCACCGACGAGGAGCTGGCCGCCCGCGGCGTGCCGCCCCGCACCCGGCGTGACCCGTCGTACGTGCCGGTGGGCGGGCTGATCGACGGGCAGGACCTGTTCGACCCGCTTCCCTTCGGGTTCACCGACGCCGAGGCGGCGCTGCTCGACCCGCAGCAGCGGCTCTTCCTGGAATGCGCCTGGCAGGCCCTCGAAGGGGCCGGGCACGGAGGCGGGAAGGACGCCGGGGCGGTCGGCGTGTTCGCCGGCGCGGCACACAGCGCGTACCTGACCAGCAACCTGGCCGGCCGCTGGGATCCCACCGGCGCCGGTCCCGATCCGGGTGGCAGCCTCCAGACGGCCGTCAGCACCCACACCGACTACCTACCGTTGCAGGTGGCCTACCGGCTGGGCCTGACCGGGCCGGCGATCGCCGTCAACACCACCTGCTCCACCTCACTGGTCGCCGTGCACCTCGCGGTGCAGTCGCTGCTGGCCGAGGAGTGCGACACCGCCCTGGCCGGCGGGGCGTCGCTGATCGTCCCGCAGGGACAGGGCTACCGGCACGTGCCGGACGGGATCTTCTCCGTCGACGGGCGGGTGCGCCCGTTCTCCGCCGACGGCACCGGCATCGTGTACAGCCAGGGCGTCGGCGTGGTGGTGCTGCGCCGGCTGGCCGACGCCCTCGCCGACGGCGACCCGGTCCTCGCCGTCGTGCACGGCACGGCGGTCAACAACGACGGCGCCGACAAGGCCGGCTTCACCGCGCCGTCTGTGCGCGGTCAGGCCCGCGTGATCGCCGAGGCGCTCGCGGTCGCCGGGGTCGCGCCCCGGCAGGTCGGGTACGTCGAGGCGCACGGCACCGCCACCCGGCTCGGCGATCCGGTGGAGGTCGCCGCCCTGCGGCAGGTGTTCGGTTCCGGTCCCGCCTGGTGTGGTCTCGGGTCGGTGAAGAGCACCATCGGGCACGCCAACACCGCCGCCGGGATCGCCGCGTTCATCAAGACCGTCCTCGCCCGCCGGCACGGCGTGGTCCCGGCGTCGCTGCACGCCCGGCCGGCCAACGAGCTGCTCGGCCTCGACGGCTCCCCGTTCGAGGTCGTCACCGAGACGCGGCCCTGGCCGGACCGGCCGTACACGGGAGTCAGCTCGTTCGGCATCGGCGGCACCAACTGTCACGTGGTGCTCGGCCCGGCACCGGAGCGGGAGCCGTCCGAGCCGGATCCCCGTCCGCAGCTGCTCGTGACGAGCGGACACGACCCGGATTCCGCCCAGGCCGGTGGCGCGGCCCTGGCGCGGGTACCCGTCGACCGGCACCTGGCGGACGTCGCTCACACGCTGGCGACCGGGCGGGTCCACGGGCCGCACCGGGTGGCGGTGGTGGCCGGACCCGCCGGGACCCGCCGGGTGCCCGCTCCGGTGCGGGCCGCGTCCCGTCCACCCCGCCTGGTCTTCGCCTTCCCCGAGCCGGATTCGTCGACGTGGTGGGTGACGGATCCACCCGCCACGGCGGCCCGTTCGGCCAGACCGATGAGCCCGGTACCCGGGTCCGTGGCGGTC
>NZ_JBFAMU010000771.1:0-1731 GCF_040656655.1 Micromonospora sp. NPDC049799 | reverse complement strand
GGTGGTCAGCTCCGGCGACCCGGTCGGCCCGCTGCCCGGGCTGCGCTGGCTCGGCGCACCCGAACTGCTGGCCGGCGCGGTGGCGCTGCTGCTGCTCTCGGTCCTCACCCTGGTCGGTGTCGCCACCCGGCTGCGGGTCTTCGTGGCCGGCGTGGTGGCCGGGCTGTTCGGGGCGGCCACGGCGCTCGGCGGGCTGCTGCTGGGCCCGGCCGGCACGGCGGCGGTCCTGCTCTGCGTGCTGGTCTTCGCGGTGGGGGCGATCCCGCTGCTGGCGATCCGGCTCGGCAAGGTGCCGCTGCCGCCGATCACGCTGCCCAGCGGTGAGCCCGGCGGCCCGGACCGCGCCCGCGACCTGCCCGACTCCGACCGGGTCTACGCGGCGGTCGCCCGCACCGAGGAGATGCTCACCGGGATGCTGCTCGGGCACGCCGTGCTGACCGTGGCCGCCGCCGTGGTGCTCGGGCTCTCCGGAGGGACGGCCGGCCGGTTGCTGGTGGCGGTCGCGGGCGCGGTGCTGCTGCTGCGCTCCCGGCTCTTCGTGGCGGTCCGGCACCGGGTCCCCACCGTGGTCGCCGGTCTGACCGGGTTCGCCGTCCTCGGCGCGGTGCTGGCCGGGCGCTCCGGTGCGGCGGGCCTGCTCGCACTGATGCTGGGCGGGCTGGCGCTGGCCCTGGTGACCGTGGTGGCCGGCACCACGTACGCCCGGCGGCCGGTCTCCCCGTACGTCGGTCGGATCGCCGACCTCACCGACACCGCCCTGGTGGTTGCGGTGGTCCCGGTCGCCTGCGCGGTGCTCGACCTGTACGAACGGGCCCGGGGGCTGCTCGGCTGAGCGGCTCCCGGGCCCGTCGGACGTCGTCGGGTGTCAGTGCGCGGACTCGCCGCGCTCCTCGGCCTCCCGGGCGCGCCGGTACGACGCGACGATCTCGGCCTCGGCCTCCTGGCGGCCGACCCAGGTCGCGCCCTCGACCGACTTGCCCGGCTCCAGATCCTTGTAGACCTCGAAGAAGTGCTGGATCTCCAGCCGGTCGAACTCGCCCAGGTGGTGGATGTCGCGCAGGTGCTCCTGGCGCGGGTCCTCGTAGGGCACGCAGAGGACCTTGTCGTCCCCGCCCTTCTCGTCGGTCATCCGGAACATGCCGATCGTGCGGCACCGGATCAGGCAGCCCGGGAAGGTCGGCTCGGGGACCAGCACGAGCGCGTCCAGCGGGTCGCCGTCCTCGCCCAGGGTGCCCTCGATGAAGCCGTAGTCCGCCGGGTACTGCGTGGACGTGAAGAGGGTGCGGTCCAGCCGGATCCGGCCGGTCGCGTGGTCCACCTCGTACTTGTTGCGGTGACCCTTGGGGATCTCAACCGTCACGTCGAAATCCATCTGCACGCTCCCTCGTTTGCCCACGCTGGCCAACGGTAACCAGCGGCTCGCCACTCCCCGGACAGGTCAATGCCACCCATCCGCTCCGGCCGCCGCATAGTGTTCGGACCGAAGTAGTGTCACCCAAGCAGATTTTCGCGGGGGGAGGAGGGGGCGGTGGGGAGGGAAGATTCACACTACAGCCCGGACGGAGGCGTGGGGCGGCGGCCCGGCGGATCCGGGTCGGGCGGTTTCACCGGGCGCGTACCGGTGCCCGACGCCCATCCCGCCCGCGGTTCCTGGCCGGCCGGCGACGTGCCGGCCCGGGAGGGTTCGTCCGGCGGCCACGGCCGGCCCGCGCCCGCACCGGATCCTTACCC
>NZ_JBFAMU010000770.1:0-1732 GCF_040656655.1 Micromonospora sp. NPDC049799 | reverse complement strand
TCGGCGACCGCGTCGACCCGGGACTGCGGGGTGATCGGCGGCACCGCGCCCGTACGGCGGATCTCGGTGAAGAAGTCGCTGGTCGGACGCGGCGGCGCGGCCGGGATGCGCGGCTCGACGCGGCGCAGGTCGTCCCGGGCTTCTTCCAGCAGGTCGGAGAGGCGGATGCCGAGCGCCCGGCAGATCGCCGCGAGCACCTCCGAGGAGGCCTCCTTGCGGCCCCGCTCGACCTCGGACAGGTACGGCACCGACACCCCGGCGGCCGCGGCCACCTCGCGCAGCGTGCGGCCCTGCCGCTGCCGCAGCCGGCGCAGCACCCCGCCGATCACTCGTCGCAGCAACGACATGCCGGCCTCGCTTCCCCGGTCGCCGGACGGACACCCCCATCATGCCCGCTGAGCCGCCTTCACGCCGCCCGCCCTCCCGGTCCGACGACCCCGGCGTGCGGTTCTGCGCGTACGGGCTATCTTGTGGTCGTGCAGCCGACAGCGGAGCCCGGGCAGGTGCGACGGTGATCCATTTCCCGGCCCAGCGGCGCGGTCCGCTGAGTGCGCTGAGCCTGCGCCTCGCCGGCGCCCTCGGTCTCGTGCTCGCCACCGTGGGAGTGGTGTACCTCGACCGGGACGGCTACCGGGACGTCAACGAGGACGGGCTGACCCTCCTCGACTGCTTCTACTACGTCGTGGTATCGCTCTCCACCACCGGGTACGGCGACATCACCCCGGTCAGCGAGACGGCGCGGCTGGTCAACGTCCTCTACATCACCCCGGCCCGGGTGATCTTCCTGATCATCCTGGTCGGTACCACCCTCGAAGTCCTGACCGAGCAGTACCGGACCGGCCGACGCCTGAACCGGTGGGAGAAGTCCGTGAAGGATCACGTCATCATCTGCGGCTACGGCACCAAGGGCCGTAGCGCGGTCTCCGCGCTGCTGGAGAACGGCCTCGACAAGTCCCGGATCGTGGTGGTGGAGCGCAGCGGCCCCGCCCTGCGGGGGGCCACCTCGGCGGGACTGGTCGCGATCGAGGGGTCGGCGACCCGCTCGGCGGTGCTCAACCAGGCGCACGTGCGGAACGCCAAGGCGGTCATCATCGCGACCGACAGCGACGACGCGTCGGTGCTGGTGGCGCTGACCGTCCGCCAGTTGACCGCCGGTCAGGTGCGGATCATCGCCGCGGCGCGGGAGGCGGAGAACGCCCCGCTGCTCAAGCAGAGCGGCGCCCACCACGTGATCGTCTCGTCGGCCACCGCCGGCCGGCTGCTGGGCCTGTCCACGTCGGCGCCGCCGCTGATCGACGTCGTGGAGGACCTGCTCACCCCCGGACAGGGCATGGCGCTGGCGATGCGCTCGGCGGAGCGCAGCGAGGTCGGCAAGTCCCCCCGCGAGCTGGAGACCCTGGTGATCGCCCTGGTCCGTCGGGGCAAGGTGGTCTCCCTGGCCGACCGGGCCGGCGCCGTCATCGAGACCGGCGACATGCTCGTGCACGTCCGCGACGACCGCCCGTCGACGACCCCCGTCGCCTGACCCCGTACGACGAAAGAGTGGCTGTTCCGACGGGAACAGCCACTCTTTCGGTAGGCGCGGGACGGGTCAGACGATCGTCCAGGTGTCGCCGCTGTTGAGGAGGCCGGCGAGCTGCTGTTCGGGGGTTTCGGTGACCGTGGCCCGGGCGGTGGCCAGCTGCTCCTGCACGACGCTGTCGTAGGAGGGGCGGTCGACGGAGCGGAACAC
>NZ_JBFAMU010000769.1:0-1738 GCF_040656655.1 Micromonospora sp. NPDC049799 | reverse complement strand
GCACACCGGACGGCACGGCGTCGCCGGCCGAGGGCGCCGCGCCACCGGCCGCTGGGGCGGGCCCGGTGCTGGCCCGGGTGGCCGACATCCCGGTCGGTGGTGGACGGATCTTCGCCGACCAGGGGGTCGTGCTGACCCAACCGGCGGCCGGAACCATCAAGGCGTTCTCCGCGCGGTGCACCCACCAGGGCTGCACCGTCACCTCGGTCGACGACGGCACGATCGTCTGCGCCTGCCACAACAGCGTCTTCGACATCGCCGACGGCTCGGTCCGCAGCGGTCCGGCCAAGGTGGCGCTGCCGGAGACCCCGGTGGCCGTCGACGGGGACGACGTCCGGCTCGCGTGAGAACGCCTCTCGCGGGAGGGACGGGACCGGCCCTATGATCGCCGGAACCCCGGCGGTAGCGTGTCGCCACGTCATGACCTGCGGGGGCGTTTCTCCCGCCGGCGGGGCGCTCGCGATCGTACGGAGGATGGTTCATGTCCCACAGCGAGGAGCCGTTCACGGCACGTGACGACGTGGCGTCACGGCCGAGCTTCGACACGATGCTGCGCGGCTACGACAAACGGCAGGTGGACCGCTACGTCGAGCAGCTGCGCAACGAACGGTCGACGCTGACGGCCGAGCGGGACCAGGCCGTCGAGCGACTGCGGACGCTCACCGCCGAGTACCAGCAGCTCGAAGCCGAGACGACCGAGCTGCGTGACCGGCCGACGCGGGTCGACCGGGCCTCCTTCCGGGACCTCGGTCCGATGGTCGAGCAGATCCTGGCCCTGGCCGAACGGCAGGCCGAGCTGATCGGTGACACCGCCGCGCAGCGCGCCGCCGAGTTGCAGGCCGAGGCGGAGAAGACCCTCGCCGACGCCCGCGAGGAGGCCGTCCGGACGACGCGCGAGTTCGAGGAGGACCTCGCCGCCCGGCGCACGGAGCAGCAGAAGGCGGACGAGGAGCGCCGGACCGCCGCCCAGGCCGAGCTCGCCGAGATCCGCGCGGCGGCCGAGCAGCTGCGGGAGGCCGGCGAGGCCGCCCACGAGCGGGCCCGCCTGGAGGCCAACCGGATCGAGGAGCAGAGCGCGCAGAGGGTCGAGCAGGCCCGCGCCGAGGCCGAGGCGTTCCTCAGCTCCGCGCGTACCCAGATCCAGCAGGAGGTCCAGGCCGCGCGGGCCCGGACGCAGGAGGAGCTGACCCGCTGGCAGGCCACGGTGGAGCGGGAGCTGAACGACCGGCGGGCCGCCAGCGAGCAGGAGATCGCCGAGCAGCGCGCGTCGGCGGAGCGGGAGCTCGCCGCGCAGCGCACCGCGGCCGAGCAGGAGATCGCGACGCTGATCGCGGAGGCGCAGCAGTACGCGGTGAAGGTGCGGCAGCGCGCCGAGGAGCAGGCGGCCACCCACCAGCAGCAGCTCACCACGGTGCAGCACGGCCTCCGGGACCGCCGGGAGGCGTTGACCCGGTTGCAGTCCGAGCTGGAGACCTCGCAGCAGCAGTTGGACCAGGTACGACAGGAGGGCGACACCACCGAGCGCGAGCTGGTGCAGGTGCAGCAGCGGCTCAACCGGACCCGGCAGGAGCTGACCGAGGAGCTGCACCGTCTGGACGAGGCGCGGCGCTCCGCCGAGTTCGCCGAGAAGCACGCCAAGGAGGTCCGGGCCCGGGTCAAGCGGGAGGCGAAGCGGGTGGCCGACCTGGCCGCCGCGGCGGTGATGGCGGCCGCCGCGGGCGGCGGCGAGACCGCGGAG
>NZ_JBFAMU010000768.1:0-1738 GCF_040656655.1 Micromonospora sp. NPDC049799 | reverse complement strand
GCCAGGGCGCCGACGGCGGCCCGGGCGTGGCCGGACCGGGGCAGCGGGATGCGGGGGCGGCCGGTCACGGGCGTTCGCCGTCGTAGACGCGGGGCACCCGGGTGCTGCCGAACCGGGTGACGATCTCGTAGTTGATGGTGCCGACGGCCTCCGCCCAGTCGTCGGCCGTGGGCTCCCCGTCGGCGCCACTGCCGAAGAGGGTGGCGACGTCCCCGGCGGCGACCGCGTCGTCACCGCAGTCGAGCACGAACTGGTCCATGCAGACCCGGCCGGAGACGGTCCGGCGGGCACCGCCGAGCTGCACCGGGCCGCTGTTCGAGGCGTGGCGCGGCACACCGTCGGCGTAGCCGAGCGGGATCACCGCGAGGTTCGCCTCCCGCTCGGTGGTGTAGGTGTGGCCGTAGGAGACCCCGGAGCCGGCCGGCACGCGCTTGGCGAGCATCACCCGGGCCCGGGCGGTCATCGCCGGGCGCAGGCCGTAGGTCTCCCCGGCCACCGGGGAGAGCCCGTAGACCGCCAGCCCGGGCCGGACCAGGTCGAAATGGGTGTCCGGCCGGGTCAGCGTGGCGGCGGAGTTGGCCAGGTGCCGGTAGCGCGGGTGCAGCCCCGCCTTCTCCACCATGCCCAGCCCCTCGTGGAACACCGCGAGCTGCCGATCCGTGGTCGGGTGGCCGGGCGAGTCGGCGTACACGAAGTGGCTCCACACGCCGACGACCTCGACCAGCCCGTCGGCCTGGGCCTTGGCGGCGGCGTCGAGCAACGTCGGCCAGTCGGCGACGGTCGCGCCACCACGGGCCAACCCAGTGTCGATCTTGAGGTGCAGCCGGGCCGGACGACCCGCGATCCGGCCCGCCTCGATCATCTCGTCGAGCTGCGGCAGGCTCGCCGCCCCCAGGTCGACCCCGGCGGTGATCCCCTCGTGCAGGGGCAGCCCGGGAGTGAGCAGCCAGGCCAGCACCGGCACGGTGATCCCGGCCCGACGCAGCGTCAGTGCCTCGTCCAGCGTGCAGACGCCGAGCCAGTCGGCGCCGGCGTCGAGCGCCGCCCGGGCGGCCGGGACCATGCCGTGGCCGTACCCGTCGGCCTTGACCACCGCCATCAGCTCGGCGGCGGTGCCGGAGCGGAGCCGGCTCACGTTCTCACGGATCGCGTCAAGGTCGACGCGTACCTCGGCCTGCCACATGCGCACAGCCTACTTCCGGGCCGATCACCACAGGCCGCCAGCCGCCGGACGAGCGGGCCCGCACCCGTCAGTCGTCGGCGAGGAGGTCGCCGGTGGTCGCGTCGACCTCGACCTCACCCACCCGGGCACCGGACAGGTCCATCTTCCAGATCGGCCGGCCACCCTCGGAGTCCAGCTCGGCCCGGACGACCTGACCGCCGAACCGGTCGGTCACGATCTCCGCCGCCTGCACGGCGTTGACCTGGCGAGGGCCGAACCGGGCGTCCAGCTCCGGATCGATGCGCAGCTCGAAGGCCGGCCCGCCGGGTGGCGTGGCCACCCGGTCCCGCCCGTCCTTCGCCGAGGCCAGGGCCGTACCGACGATCAACGGCACCGCGACACCGACGGCGGCGACGGACCAGGTGAGTGCTCTGCGCATGGTTACTCCTCGGGGAACGCGTGCGGCCGGCCGCGTCCTCGACGCCCGCACGCCGAGGGGTACGGCCGGGCGACGCCCCCGGTTCAACGCGGGCGTCGCGTCACGGCAGGCGGGCCAGCACCGGGCGTAGCGCCGCG
>NZ_JBFAMU010000767.1:0-1741 GCF_040656655.1 Micromonospora sp. NPDC049799 | reverse complement strand
CGGAGCCGCCGCTGCAGGAGCTGCCGCCGCCGCAGCCGGACGAGCCGCCCGCGCCACTCGCCGCCTGCCGCTGGATCTCGGCCTGCTCGGCGAAGGTCGGGTCGAGGGCCCACAGTGACGCGGCACCGAAGAGGGCCACGCCCATCGCGGCACCCGCCGGGCCGTACGTGGCGTAGGCCGGGGAGGACGCCGGGGCGAGGTGGGCGTTGCGGCGGCGCAGGTCGCGCAGCATGGCATCGGCCGCGCGGGTGCGCCACGGCACCCGCCTCAACAGGGCCGCGGCGACGGCCACGGCGACGAGCGCGAGCAGCAGGAACCCGACCGGCCGACCGCTGGCCAGCCCGACGAGGACCCGGACCACGCCGAGCCCCAACAGGCCGAACAGCAACACCGACCCTTGCCGGGCGGCGGACCGCTGCTCCGGGGCGAGCGCGAGACCCTGCCGCTGGAGACCCTCCCGCAGCTCCGCGAGGGCGCGGCCGACCCACTCGTCCCGGACCACCTCCCGAGAGTGCAGGTTGCGCCGGGCGGCGTGGTAGACCGCCTGGTCCAGAGGCGTCACCCCGGTGGGCAACTGCGCGCCGACGGCCAACCGCCGGTCGGGGCGTACGCCGACCACTCCGCTGCTTCGCAGGCCACCGAGGGAGGCCAGGACGGCGAACAGGTCACCGCCGTTGAGGTACGCGACCTGCTGCGGACCGAGCTGGTCGGCCGCCGGGACGCGCTGACCGGAGAGGATCCGGGACCGGTGGACGAGAGTGCCGACGACGACCACCACGGCGGCCAGCAGGTAGAGGCCGACGAAGACGGGACCGGGGATGCCCCACGTGTCGCCCGGGGCGGCGAGGACGGTCATGACTGCTCCTGTCGGACGAAGAGGAACGCCGCCTCATTGTGGAGCCGCGCCGCGACCGGTGAACCGGCCCGGAGGCCGAGTTACCAACCCGAGACGTGGTACGCCGTCAGCGACGGCGGACCGCCTCCTCGACGAGGTCGAGCACCGGACCGAGGTCGCCGGCCGGGCGGCCCATCGCGAGGTGCAGCACCAGGCCGTCGTAGGCGAGTTCGAGGAACTGCGCCAGCACCGTGATGGGTACGTCCTCGCGCAGGACGCCCGCGTCCCGCTGGCGGGCCAACCGGTCCCGGGTCGCCTCGGCGATCGCGGCCGACCGCTCCGTCCACCGCCGCGCGAACGCCGGGTCCGTCCGGAGCCGGCGGGAGACCTCCAACTGGCTGCCGAGCCAGCCGGTGGTGTCCGGCGACATCGCCCGGGCCAGCAGGTCCCGCATGACCTGGACCAGACCGTTGCGGGCGACCGTCTCCACCATGGCGGCGGCGTCGTCCTCGGCGACGGCGAGGAAGAGCGAGTCCTTGTCGCGGAAGTGGTGGAAGATCGCGCCCCGGGACAGGCCGGTCGCCTCTTCGAGCCGGCGCACCGTGGCGCCCTCGTAGCCGTGCCGGGCGAAGCACGCCCGCGCCGCGGCCAGGATCTCCTGGCGGCGCGCGTCGAGCTGGTCCTGACTTACTCTGGGCACGGGTCGATCGTGTCAGGTGACAACGGGTCACGCAAACCGTACGTACGGCTTGTGGCCGATCCGCGACGATCATCCTGGCCGGCGCCGTCCGGTTAGGATCGCCCCGTGCCGCCGCCCCCCGCCGCAGTCCCCGCCGCGCCCCTGACCGTCGCCGCCGTCCAGGCCGAGCCGGTCCCCGGTGACCTGGCCGCCAACGCGCTCACCGC
>NZ_JBFAMU010000766.1:0-1762 GCF_040656655.1 Micromonospora sp. NPDC049799 | reverse complement strand
GGGCCGGGTGCGGCGCGTGCGGCCGGTTGCCCGCGCGCAGCCCCTCCGCGAGGGCCACCTCGCCGATCGCCTCCGCGCCGTCCGGGTGCACCCGCAGGTCCCGGACCCGTCGGAACGCTGGACCGTAGGTGAGCCCGCGACCGGCCCACTCCTCGTAGAAGGCGTCCGGATCGTTCGGGGTCGCGGTGTCGGCCCAGTCGGGGTAGTCGGGGCCCGGTCCGTCGGCCGGACGGTAGGACACCCGGCCGCCGGCCGCCGCGGTCCAGCCGGCGGCCCCGTCGGGCAGGTGCAGCAGGCGTACGCTGCCGCCCTCGGTGACGTCGTCGCGCCACTCCACGGTGAGCCGCACGTCGTCGCCGGCGAAGGTGACCTCCCGGTCGAAGGACACGTCGTCGATGCTGCCGGGCCGGCCACCGGTCCGCGCCCGCGCGGCCAGCAGCAGCAACGCCAGCATGCCGGCACCGGGCAGCACCACCGCGTCGTGCACCCGGTGGTCGGCCAGCCACGGTTGCTCGCCCAGCGTCAGCCCGACCGGAGCGTGCCAGGTGTCCACCTGTCCGGGCGCCGGTGCCAGCTCCACCTCGAACCCGCGCCCGCCCGCGCGCCGGGGCCGGGCCGCCGGCCAGTACCGTTCCGGCCGCATCGGATAGCCCGGCAGGTCCACCCGACGGTCGCGGGGCAGCCCGCCGAACGGGGCCAGCCCGGCCACGTACGACCGGGCCAGGGCGCGGGCCATGTCCTCGGCGGTGCCCTGGTCCCGGCGCAGGGTGGAGAGCACCGCGACCGCCTCGGAACGTTCGGCGGCGAGTTGCTCGACGGCGGGGGTGAGCACCGGATGCGGGCTGATCTCGACGACGTGGGTGACCCCGTCGTCGAACGCCCGCCGCATGGCGTCGGCGAAGAGCACCGGGCGGCACAGGTTCTCCACCCAGTACCGGGCGTCGAGTTCGGTGCCGCCGACCAGTCCGACCCGGACGGTGGAGAGCAGCGGCACGGTGCCGGCCCTCGGGCGGACCGGCTCCGCCGCGGCCAGCAGGTCGTCGCGGAGCGCCCCCATCTGCGGGCTGTGCGAGGCGTAGTCCACGTTCACCAGCCGGCAGAAGACCTCTTCGGCCTCCAGCAGCTCCTTGAGGGTCAGCACGTCGTCCCGGTCACCGGAGAGCACGCAGGAGCGGGGGCCGTTGTGCACGGCCAGGGCCACCGTCTCCTCGAAGCCCTGCAACGCCTCCCGGGCACCGTCGCGGTCGAGGTCCACCGCGAGCATCAGGCCCCGCCCGGAGGCCCGCCGGGCGATGGCGCTGCGCCGCGCGATCAGCAGGGCGGCGTCGGCGTAGGAGAGTGCGCCCGCCAGGGTGGCCGCGGTGATCTCCCCCTGGCTGTGCCCGAGCACCAGGTCCGGATGCACCCCGTTGGCCCGCCACAACTCGGCCAGCCCGAGCGACATCGCCCAGAGCGTCGGCTGCAGCATGTCGATCCGGGTGGTCCACTCGTCACCCGCCTCGTCCGCGACGACGGCGGTCAGGTCCCAGGCGACGTGCGGGTGCAGCGCCTCGGCGCAGCGGCGCACCACGTCGGCGAAGACGGGACTGCGCTTGAAGAGCTCCCGGCCCATCCCCCGCCACTGGGAGCCCTGGCCAGGGAAGACGAACGCGGTACGGCGGTGCGGCACCGCCCGGCCGGTGGGCAGGTCGGCGTCGGGGATGAGATACGGACAAAATGCCCCGGACGGGTTCTGCGTGAGTGGGATGCAGGATGGTGTGTG
>NZ_JBFAMU010000765.1:0-1762 GCF_040656655.1 Micromonospora sp. NPDC049799 | reverse complement strand
GGCCGCCGTGGTGTCGGCCGGCTCGTCGTCCGCCGTCGCCGTGTCGGCCGGCCTGTCGTCGGCCGTCGCGGCGTCGCGCTCGGCGGGCGCGTCGGGGTCCGGCACCTCGCCGGTCTCCCGCCACCGCCGGAACTGCTCCTCGCTGACCACCCGGTAGCCCTCCGGCGCCTCCGACTGGGAGCCGGCCTCCCGCGCGGACAGGTCGACCTGGGAGACGTCGGAGTCGGTGGCCGCCGGCACCGGGGTGGCTGCCGGACCGACGGGGACCAGGTACTCCCGGGGGCCGCGGACCCGGACGAAGTAGACCAGGGCGCCGAGGAACACCAGCGCGGCCGTCCAGACGTTCAGACGTACGCCGAGGATGGTGTTCGCCTCGTCGGTGCGCATCAGCTCGATCCAGAAGCGGCCGGCGGTGTAGCCCATCACGTACAGCGCGAACGCCCGGCCCCGGCCGAGCCGCAGCCGCCGGTCGAGCACGAGGACGAGGACGGCCACGCCGACGTTCCACAGCGCCTCGTAGGCGAAGGTGGGGTGGTAGAGGCCCGGTTCGAGGATCGGCTGGCCGGCGTCGTCGCGCAACGCCTGCCCCGGGTTGTCCGGGTCCATCCGGTGGATCTCCAGGCCCCAGGGCAGGGTGGTCCGGCCGCCGTACAGCTCGTTGTTGAACCAGTTGCCGAGCCGCCCGATCGCCTGCGCCAGCGCCAGGCCCGGCGCGACCGCGTCGGCCACCACCGCGAAGGGGATGCCGAGCTGCCGGGCGGCGATCCACGCGCCGACCGCACCACCGGCGACGGCACCCCAGATGCCGAGACCGCCCTCCCAGACGTAGAGCGCCTTGAGCGGCTCACCACCGGTGCCGAAGTACTTCTCCGGGGAGGTGATCACGTGGTAGATCCGCGCTCCGATGATGCCGGCCGGCACCGCCCAGACCGCGATGTCGAGCACCGCCCCGGGGGCGACGCCGCGCTGCCGCAGCCGTCGCTCGGTGACCCAGCAGGCCACGACGATGCCGACGATGATGCACAGCGCGTACGCCCGGAGCGGGAAGGGTCCGAGCTGCCACACGGCGGTGCTGGGGCTGGGCAGGGCCGCCTGGGGGGTGAGCGAGGCGAGAGTCACGGGTGCACACGCTACCGCCGAGGGGCCCGTGTGCGGCACCCCGGTCCGACAGTTCAGCGACTCCCATGACTTCCGGTGGCCACCGCCGTAGGCTCCGAAGCCATGAGCACGCTCACCTGGGCGGTCGCCGCGGTGGTCACGGACGAGGCCGGGCGGGTGCTGCTCTGCCGGCAGGGCCCCGGTCCGCGCCGGTACGCGCTGCCCGGCGGCCGGCTACGCCGGGACGAGAGCCCGGTGCACGCCGCGGCCCGCGACATCCGGGCCGAGACCGGCTGGGAGGTCGAACTGGTGGATCTGGTCGGGCTCTACCACCTCGCCGCGGAGGCCACCGGCCGCACCGACTGCGGTCCACCACCGGACGTCCTCGTGCACGTCTTCCGGGCCCGGACGCGGGGCACGGCACCGACCGGCGACCCCGTCGGGGGCTGCCACCTCTCCTGGCACGACCCGACGGCGCTGCCCGAGGTGTTGACCCCGACGACCCGGGCCGCCCTCACCGACGCCCTGGCCGGCCGCTCCGGCGTCCTCCGCCCGGCAGCCCGACCCACCCGTCCCCCGGGCCAACGCCCCGGAACCCCGACAGACGAACCAGTCCACCCCTAAACCCACCCCGCCCCCGCCCCCACCCCCGCCCCCGCGCCCC
>NZ_JBFAMU010000764.1:0-1773 GCF_040656655.1 Micromonospora sp. NPDC049799 | reverse complement strand
CGACGTGGCACGTCACGGCATGGATCGGCGGGGGCGGCGTGCCGAACCGGCCCGGCCCCCAGCGCACCCACACCGCGACCCGGCCGGCCGCCGCCTCCGCCGCCAGCTTCTCCCAGGTACGACGCCGATCGGTGTGGTCGACCTCGACGACCACGGGTGGGCCGTCCGGCCGTGCACACGCCACGTCGAGGACGGACCGCCGATCGGACAGCGGCGGCGGCAACGGCAGCACGCTGGGCGCCCGCCGGTAGACCCGCCACCCCTGCTCACCCGCCCAGGCGGCCACCGATTCGATGATCAGCGCCGTCACCGCGTCGGCGCTCAGGTCGACGAAGGTGAGCCGGGCGAGAGCGCGCTCGATCGCCGCCGCCACCTGTTCCCCGTCATACCCGCCGTCCATGGCGGCAGGGTAACGGTCGGGGCTGGCGCGGAACGCAGGCCGCGTCCGGGCGGACCCGCACGGGCCGCCCGGACGCCGGCCATCACCTCAGCCGTTCTCCTTCTGCAAGCGGGACATGAGCATCTGCTTGCCCTGTTCACCCGCCTTGCGGTTGTTCTCCTGGATCTTCCGGAACCAGGTGGCGAGTTCGGAGTCACCCCGTGAGTCCGCGTCTGCGATGTACGTCTCCAGCTGCCACACGTGTTGCAACGACATCTGCAGGGCGTGGATCAGGTCGTAGTTCTTGTCCTTGACCGGGCTCATCGGTTCCCTGACCATCGTGGCCACGGCACACCTCCCCTGTCCTTGATCGGGTGGACCGGGCGCTTACCCGGCCCGCTCCCGTTCACGCCCCCACCGCCGCGCCCGACCGGCGCGGTTACCGGCGGCGGCGCCCGGGTAGCAGGTGCCGCATGGCGGAACTGGCGACGCTGTGGATCGTCCGGCACGGCGAGAGCACGGCGAACGTGGCGGCCTCGGCGGCCGAGGAGTCCGGGTCGGAGCTGATCGACGTGACCCACCGGGACCCGGACGTGCCCCTCAGCCCCACCGGGGAGGACCAGGCGCGGGCCACCGGCCGATGGCTCGCCGAGCTGCCCGAGGCACGCCGGCCGGACGTGGCGATCATGTCGCCGTACCTGCGCGCCGTTCGTACCGCCGAGCTGGCCCTGGACGGCACCGGCATCCCGGTCAGCCGAGACGAGCGCCTGCGGGACCGGGAGCTGGGCATCCTGGACGGACTGACCGGGCACGGCGTGCGCCGGCGGTACCCGGAGGAGGCGACGCGGCGGGACCGGCTCGGCAAGTTCTACTACCGGCCGCCCGGCGGGGAGTCGTGGACCGACGTGGCGCTGCGGCTGCGCGCCCTCCTCGGCGACCTGCGCCGCGACCACGAGGACCGCCGGGTGCTGCTGTTCGGCCACGACGCCCTGGTGTTCCTGACTCGTTACCTGGTGGAGGGGCTCACCGAGGACGAGCTGATGGCGTTGACCCGCCGGTACGTCATCGCCAACTGCTCGGTGACCGGCTGGTCCGCCGACGGCGACGGCCGGCTCCGCCCCGACGTGTTCAACGACGTCGGCCACCTGCAGGCGCAGGGCGCCACACCCACCAGGGAGGACGAGGTCCATGCCGAACCGGTCTGACACGCGCGTCATCACGCCCGCGCTGCTGCGGGACTGGGCGCTGCCCGTACCGACCGGAGGCAAGGAGTCCCGGGGCACGGTGCTGGTGGTCGGGGGTTCCCGGTTCGCCCCCGGCGCGGTGCTGCTGGCCGGGGTGGCCGCGCTGCGGGCCGGCGCGGGCGTGCTCCAGCTCGCCGCCGCCGAGTCGAC
>NZ_JBFAMU010000763.1:0-1774 GCF_040656655.1 Micromonospora sp. NPDC049799 | reverse complement strand
CTCGCCACGCCGGGGGAGCGGCTGGCGCTGCCCGGCGCGCTGACCGAGACGGTCGACGGGCCGGCCGCCACCGCCGCCGACGCCGTCGACCTGATCGAGGCCCTCGCGCGCCGGCTGGTCGTCGGCATGGAAACGCTCGGCTGGGACGGGGCGAAGGCCGGCGCGGTGGTGGCCGAGGTCACCGGACGCGAGATCCCCGACGTCGTGGCCGTGCTCCGCTTCGCCGCCCGGGAGGTGGTGCCCCGGCTGGACCGCACCACCGACGAGATCGACCGGCTGCTCGGCGCGCTCGACGGTCGGTTCGTGCCGCCCGGTCCGTCCGGCTCACCCACCCGGGGCCTGGTCAACGTGCTTCCCACCGGCCGGAACTTCTACTCCGTCGACCCGAAGGCGATCCCCTCGCGCAACGCCTGGGACGTCGGGGTGGCCCTGGCCGACTCGCTGCTCGCCCGGCACCTCGGCGACACCGGCGCGTACCCGCGGTCGGTCGGGCTGACGGTCTGGGGCACCAGCGCCATGCGTACCCAGGGCGACGACGTCGCCGAGGTCCTCGCCCTGCTCGGCTGCCGCCCCACCTGGGACGACCGGTCCCGTCGGGTGACCGGCGTGGAGGTGGTGCCGCTGCCCGAGCTGGGCCGCCCCCGGATCGACGTCACCGTGCGCATCTCCGGGTTCTTCCGCGACGCCTTCCCGCACGTCGTGGCGCTGATCGACGACGCCGTCCGGCTGGTCGCCGCCGTCGACGAGCCTCCTGAGCGGAACTTCGTCCGCGCCCACGTGGACGCCGACGTGGCGGAGCACGGCGACGAACGGCGGGCCACCGCCCGGATCTTCGGCTCCAAACCCGGGGCGTACGGGGCGGGCCTGCTGCCGCTGATCGACGCCCGCACCTGGCGCACCGACGCCGACCTCGCCGAGGTGTACGCCGTCTGGGGCGGCTACGCGTACGGCCGGGGCCTCGACGGGCGGGAGGCGCGCGCCGACATGGAACGCTCCTTCGCCCGCATCGCGGTGGCCGTGAAGAACCAGGACACCCGCGAGCACGACATCGTCGACTCCGACGACTACTTCCAGTACCACGGCGGGATGGTGGCGATGGTCCGCCACCTCACCGGCGCCGCGCCGGAGGCGTACGTGGGGGACTCGGCGATGCCGCACGACGTGCGCACCCGCACCCTCGGCGAGGAGACCCGGCGGGTGTTCCGGGCCCGGGTGGTCAACCCGCGCTGGATCGCCGCGATGCGCCGCCACGGCTACAAGGGCGCGTTCGAGCTGGCGGCCACCGTGGACTACCTGTTCGGCTACGACGCCACGGCCGGCGTCGTCGACGACTGGATGTACGAGCAGCTGGCGAAGGCGTACGTCTTCGACGCCGAGAACCGGGACTTCCTCCAGCGGTCCAACCCGTGGGCGCTGCGTGGCATCACCGAGCGGCTGCTGGAGGCCGCCGACCGGGGCCTGTGGGCGGAACCGGAACCGGCCACCCTGGACCGGCTCCGGGAGGCGTACCTGGCCGGCGAGGGTGACCTGGAGGACCGGTCATGACGGCGTACCCGTTCAGCGCGGTGCTCGGCATGGATGACATGCGCCTCGCGCTGCTGCTCAACGCCGTCAGCCCGGCCATCGGCGGGGTGCTCGTACGCGGCGAGAAGGGCACCGCCAAGTCCACCGCCGTCCGGGCTCTCGCCGCCCTGCTGCCGCCGGTGGACCGGGTGGCCGGCTGCCGGTTCACCTGCGACCCGGCCGCCCCCGACCCGGGTTGCCCGGACGGGCC
>NZ_JBFAMU010000762.1:0-1795 GCF_040656655.1 Micromonospora sp. NPDC049799 | reverse complement strand
TGGAGCTGCGCCACCTGGGCGGGGCGTACGCTCGCCCACCGGCGGTGCCGAACGCGGTCGGCGGCCGGGACGCGGTGTTCAGCCTCTCCTCGATGTCGCTGGCCGACGGCGTCGACCTGGATGCGCTGCGGGCGGCCCACGAGGGCCTGCACGAGCGGCTGCGGCCATGGCTGGCCCCGGGCCTGTTCAATTTCCTGGGCGTGCACGACGCCACCGAGGAGACCGTGCGGGCGGCGTTCGACCCCACCGCGTACGAGCGGCTGGTGGCCGTCAAGACCGAGTACGACCCGGGGAACATGTTCCGGATCAACCACAATATCCCACCACGCGCGTCCGCGTAGATGCGCTGCGGGAATCTGCCGCGGGAAACGTTCACGGCATTTCGCCGGGCCTGACGAGCCGTCCGGTAAACAGTGCCGACAGCCATGTTTCCAGCAGATGTCGCTTCCGGTTGAATGCCGCATACCTCCCATGCGGCGTTTGTCGGGAGTGCGACACAAATAGCCCGTGGTCGATGACTACCCACCGCAGGTAATTCCTTACCGTAGCAATATGGGAGTGGCTGCGGATGCGCCTTCCCTGGGAGAGTCTTCTCCGATCCTGCTGATGCCGTCGGTGCCGGGGCCGGTGCTCCACCGTCGCCACGCCGACCCGCCCGCGCGGCATCGCCGAAAGGAAACGCAGGGCGACAATAAAAGAACCAGAATCAACAGTACCCAATTGGGGCGTCCGGATTCCGACCGTATCCTGCCGGTTTTCGGGCCCCCATCCAAAAGCCCACCGGGATGACGTTCCGGCCGGCTCGGCCCACGCGCCTGTGCGGGTCGACCGTCCAGGCGTGGGAGGCGGCGGGTGGCAACGACGGGTGGTCTGCCGCCGGGCCCGCGGGGCCGGGTGTCACCCGGCCCGCGGGGCCCGCGCGGACGCGGGGGAGGCGTTCGGTGCGACAACGTCAGGAACAACTGTGTTTGGCCGTGCTCGGGCCCATGCGCGCATGGCGGCACGGGGACGAGATCACGCTCGGCCCGCCGAAGCAGCGGGCCCTGCTCGGCCTGCTGGCCAGCCGGGTCAACGACGTGGTCGGCTTCGAGGAGATCATCGACGCGGTCTGGGGCAGCGAGGTGCCACCGACCGCGGCCAACGGGGTGCACACCTACGTCGCGGGTCTGCGGCGGGTGCTGGAACCGGGACGCAGCCGCCGGGACCTCGGTGACGTCCTGGTCTCCACCGGTGGCGGGTACGCCCTGTTCATGAACCCGGACGACCTGGACACGACCCTCTTCGCGACCCAGCACCGCCAGGCGCGCCGGATGCGCGATGCGGGAGAGGGCGCGAAGGCGGCCGAGGTCTACCAGGCGGCGCTGCGGTTGTGGCGCGGCCAGGCCTACTTCGGCGTGCCCGGGCCGTTCGCCGCGGTGGAGCGGACCCGCCTGCAGGAGCTGCGGCTGACCGTGATGGAGGAGCTGTCCGAGCTCCTGCTCGACCTGCACCGGCCGGCGGACGCGGTCACCGTGCTCGCCGAGGCGGTGACCAAGGAACCGCTGCGGGAGAAGCTGCGCGGCCTGCTGATGCTCGCCCTCTACCGAAGCGGCCGGCAGGCCGACGCGTTGAGCCTCTACCGGGAGACCCGGCATCTGCTCCGCGAGGAGTTGGGCATCGAACCGGTCCTGGAACTGCGCGACCTGCACAACCAGATCCTGGCCGGGCACCCCGACCTGAACGACCCGGCGCCGCCCGAGCTGCTGGCCGAGGTGCCGGCCTCGCCCGAGCCGCGGCACGGCGACGTGCGGCGGCC
>NZ_JBFAMU010000761.1:0-1796 GCF_040656655.1 Micromonospora sp. NPDC049799 | reverse complement strand
GCTCGCCCTCGCGGTCGCCGACTCGGCCCGCACCGGCCGCACCGTACGCCTCGACGCCCCGGCCGTCGCGCCGGCCGTCACCACCGGGGTGACCGTCGATGCGTGACACGGTCGTGGTGGTCAGCGGTCCCGGCAAGGTCGAACTGGTCGAGCAGGACGCCGGCGAGGTGCCCGAGGGCGGCTTCCGGGTCGACACGCTCCACAGCGGTGTCTCCGCCGGCACCGAACTGAGCTTCGTCAAGGGCACCAACCCCTACCTCACCGTGACCTGGAACGCCGACCTCGGCCTGTTCCAGCCCGGGGAGGCGAGCACCCCGTACCCGGTGACCCGGCTCGGTTACATGCAGGTCGGACGGGTGGTGGAGAGCCGCACCCCGGCGGTCGCCGTGGGCACCGTCGGCGCGATGACGTACGGCCACCGCACCGGCTACGTGGCGGACCCGGTGAAGGAGCGGTTCGTGCCGCTGCCCGAGGACCTGGACCCGCTGCTCGGCGTGTACGTCGCGCACATGGGCCCGATCTGCGCCAACGGCGTCCTGCACGCCGCCGCCGACCTGTGCGGCACCGACGTGCGCACCCTCGGCGACGGGGTACGCGGCCGGCGGGTCGCGGTGGTCGGCAGCGGGGTGGTGGCCCTGCTCACCGCGCTGTTCGCGCAGCGGCACGGTGCCGCCTCGGTGGTGGTGCTCGACCCGACGCCGCAGCGCCGTGCGGTCGCCGAGGCGCTGGGCCTGGAGACCCTGGACCCGGAGGCCGACGACCCGGCGGTGGTCCTCAAGACCCGCTGGAACCACGCCGCCGGCGACCGCGGAGCGGACGTGGTGTTCCAGTGCCGCGGTCAGGCCTGGGCGCTCCAGTTGGCGCTGCGGCTGCTGCGGCCCCAGGGCGCGGTGGTCGACCTGGCCTTCTACCAGGACGGCGCGGACGCGGTGCGGTTCGGTGAGGAGTTCCACCACAACGGTCTGTCGCTGCGCTGTGCCCAGATCGGGCGGGTGCCGCGTGGGCTCGCGCCGACCTGGGACCGGGAGCGGCTCTCCGCCGAGACCATCGACCTGCTGCGGGTCCACGGCGACGCGATCCGCAAGCACCTGGTGTCGGCGGTCGTGCCGTTCGAGGAGGCGCCGACGCTGCTGACCGACCTGGCCGAACGCCGCCGGCAGGAACTCCAGGTGGTGTTCACTCCCTGATCCGCCCTCGCGCGCGGCGGATACCGTTCCCCGCATGAGCGCCGAGGAGAACCGGCGGGTCGGCCTGCCCGCCCTGCTGCCGTACCTGCGCGCCCACCGCGGCACCCTCGCCGTGGGGGGCGCGCTGTCGTTGCTCGGTGCGGCGGCGTCGCTGGCGCAGCCGCTGCTGACCCGTGCGGTCCTCGACGGGGTGACCGCCGCCCGTCCGGTGGCCGGCCTGGTCACGCTGCTGGTGGGCCTGGTGCTGGCCGCCGCGGTGATCGGCGGGCTCCGCGACTACCTGCTCCAGCGCACCGCCGAGGGAGTGGTGCTGGGCACCCGGCGGCGCCTCGCCGGACACCTGCTGCGCCTACCGATCGCCGAGTACGACCAGCGCCGCACCGGTGACCTGCTGTCCCGGGTCGGCTCGGACACCACCCTGCTGCGGGCGGTGGTGACCTCCGGCCTGTTCGAGGTGGTCACCGGCGCGGTGATGGTCGTCGGCGCGGCGGGCGCGATGGTGCTGCTCGACCCGGTGCTGTTCGGGGTGACCCTGCTCGGGGTGGCCGCCGGTGTCGGCTTCGCGGTCACCGTCGCCCGCCGCGTGCGCGACCTGGCCCGCGCCGCGCA
>NZ_JBFAMU010000760.1:0-1799 GCF_040656655.1 Micromonospora sp. NPDC049799 | reverse complement strand
CGTCGATGATCTCCTCGAAGCCGACCACGTCGTTGACCCGGCTGGCCAGCAGGCCGAGCAGGGCCCGCTGGGGTCGCGTTCAGCCCGACGGGGGTGTCCACCAGCGCCGCCGCCAGCACCCCGCCCGCCGACAGCAGCGCACCCACCCGCACCGGCCGGTACGTCACCAGCGCCGCCACCAGCAGGCTGGCCACCACCGCGCGAAGCGTGTCGGTGCGGCTGATGTTCATCCACCCACCGTCGCCGAACAGCAGCGCGGTGACGCCGAGCGGCAGCGCCGCCGCGACCCCGAGGGTCAGGCCGTCGGCGTACCGGCGGGACAGCAGCAGGGCCGCGCCGGCCAGGCCGACGAAGAGCCCGGCGACGGGGCTGGTGGCCGAGGCGAGCAGCGCGCCGAGCGCCGCCAGCACCAGCCGGGCGGGCGGTCGGCGGACGCCCCGGGCAGGCAGGGTGAGCGCGAGGAGGGCGGCCAGCCCGAAGGCCACCCCGAGGCCGTACGTGACCCGGCCGGAGACCAGGTTGCCGGCGATCGTGACCACCCCGACGAGGCCGCCGAGCAGCGGGCGGGGCACCCGCGTACGCACCAGCAGGGCGGCGAACGCGCTCGCCGCCGCCACCAGCGCCACCGCCCCGACGACCCGCACACCGAGCGTCGCCATCAACGGCTGGGACAGCAGGCTGTAGCCGAACTGCTGCACCCCGCCGTACCAGCGCAGGTCGACCGGAGAGAATCCGTGGGCGGCGAAGAAGTCCGCCCGGGCGACCTGGGCGGCGAGGTCCGAGCCCGTCGGGGGCAGCATCAGGTACGCCGCTGCCAGCACCGCGGCGAAACCCGCGGCCACCGCCACCACCCGACCGTGCCGCATGCCCACCTCCGTACCGCGACCACCGTACTGGCAGCATGTCCTTCCGTGCCCCTCCACCTCGCACGCTGGACCGGCCTGGCCGGATCGACCCTGCTCGCCGTCGCCGCGTTCGTCGGCGGAGCCCTGCCCTCGTCGCCGCACAAGGTGAACCCGCTGAGCATCTGGCAGGGCCCGAACGGGCCGCTGCTGATCGCGATCTGGTCGGTCGGCCTCGGCCTCATGGGCTACGCGTGGTGGACGCTGCGCGACCGGGTGCCGTCCGCGCGCTGGGCCCTGGTCACCGTCGGGCTCTGGCTGGTCCCGCTGCTGGTCGCGCCGCCGTTGGGCAGCCGGGACGTCTACGCGTACGCCTGCCAGGGCGCCACCTACGCCGCGGGGTTCAGCCCGTACGCGCAGGGGGTGTCGGCGTTGCCCTGCCCCTGGCTGGAGACGGTCTCGCCGATCTGGCGGGACACCGCGGCACCGTACGGGCCGCTGTTCGTGCTGCTTGCCGGCGCGGTGGTGAAGATCACCGGGTCGCTGGTCGGCAGCATCGTGCTCTTCCGTCTGCTCGCCCTGGCCGGGCTGGCCCTGACGGCGGCCTGCCTGCCGGTGCTGGCCCGCCGCTGCGGGATCCCCGAGGGCCGGGCGCTCTGGCTGGCGCTGGGCTCCCCGCTGGTCGGGGTGCACCTGGTCTCCGGCGCGCACAACGACGCGATGATGGTCGGGCTGCTGGTGGCCGGGCTGGCCCTGGTGGCGTCCCGGCCGGGCCGTCCGGGTCCGCTGCTGGCGGCCGGCGTGATCCTCGGCCTGGCCGGGGCGCTGAAGGCGACCGCGCTGGTGGTGGTGCCGTGGGCGGCCCCGGCCGCCGACGCCCGGGGGGTCTCGGGGCGGGGGCGGGGGCGCGCCGGCGGGGGGGGGTGGTCGGACGAGCGGCGGGGGGGGGAAGAGTGT
>NZ_JBFAMU010000759.1:0-1804 GCF_040656655.1 Micromonospora sp. NPDC049799 | reverse complement strand
GTGGCCGAGCCGGTCGCGCACGCCGACCTGCGGCGGCGTTTCGCCGCGCTACGGGCCCTGCGGGTGACCGGCTGGGAGGCCCGGCCGAACGGCCTGCCCACCCCGGTCGCCGGCCGGCCGGGCGAGTGGCGGCTGCTGGTCGAGTTCCGGTACTGCTTCGTGGTGCCGGACTGCCGGACCAGTCCCGTGCTGACCGCCACCCGCTGGCGCGACGGGCCGCAGCCCCGGCTGACGGCGGTGGAGCCGTCCCGGTCGGCGGAGACCGGCACCCGACCGTGGGAGATCAGTGACCTGGTGGTCGCCGTCGGGCCGCGGACCGTCGTGGCCGCCACCCCGGCGCAGCGGAAGAAGCTGCCCACCCTGCTCGCGCAGGCCGAGGCGGCGGCGCGTACGGCGGACACCTGGGCGGTCGGCGGGCGCGTCCCCGACCGGTACCGGATCTTCTACGCCGGGCGGGACGAGTGGCGACGCTGGTACGGCGGCGATCGTCCGGAGTGGACCGGTGGGTACGCGGTCACGGTCGGCGGCGGCCACCACGAGGTGGTGCTCAACGCCGACGGGCTCGCCACCAGCGGCCTGGACGACCTGCTCCGCCACGAGCTGACCCACGCGGCGTCCCTGCCCGAGCGCGGCTACCCGGGCGAGTCGACGTGGTGGCTGGTGGAGGGACTGGCCGAGTACGCGGGCGCCGACGGCCGTCCGGTCGGTCGCTACGAGGGGCTGACCGACGTGCGGCGGCTGCTCGCCGAGGGTTGGAACGGTCGGCTGGACTCGCTGACCCCCGCCGACGACGCCCCGGCGAACCGGGTGGGCGGCAGCTACGGCATCTCCTACCTCGCTGTGCGGCACCTCGTCGATCGGTACGGCCCGGAGCGCCTGCTCGCCTTCTTCGCCGACGTCGTGCACGAGCGCCGGACCCTGGACGAGGCCGCCGAGGCGACGTTCGGCGAGCCGTGGTCACGCCTGCACGACGACTGCGTCGCGTACGCCCGGTCCGTGGCCGCCTGACCGCCACGCCGGCGCATCGTCGGTCGTCGACCCGCGTCGTAGCATGGGGCGCGTGCCCCGCACCGACCCGCCGCGGCTGGGCGCAGCCCTGCGGCCCCGTCTGCTCACCGCCCTGATCGCCGTCGCCGTCCTGACCGCCACCACCGCCGCCTCCTGCGGAGACGACGAGTCGCCGGTGGCCCTCGCCGCCGCCGCCCGAGCCGCGGTCGCCGAGGTGATCGACGCCCCCGCCACCGTCGTCGCCCGCTCCGCCGCCACCCTCACCGCCCCGACCGACGGCACGTTGGTCAGCCTCCGGGTCCAACCCGGCCAGCGGGTGAAGCGGGGACAGGTGCTGGCCGTGCTCGACTCCCCGTCCGCGAGGGACCGGCTCCGGCAGGCGAAGGAGGCGCTCGACGCCGCCGAGCGGGCCGGTCGTGGCGGTGGCGGGGGAGACCTGCGTGGGGGGCTGCGCGGCACCGACCGGGCCGCCGACGAGACGTACCGGGCCGCCCGCGCCGCGGCCGGCAAGATCAGTGATCCGCAGCTCCGCGACGCCCTGCTGCTCCAGGTCCGCACGGCCCAGGAGCGGTACGACGCCGCCGCCCGCGCCGCCGACCAGGCGCTGCGGGCGGTGCAACGCGGCGTGCGCAACCTGAACTCCGCGGTCAGCGCGCTCTCCGCGGCGCAGCGGCTCCAGGCCCGGCAGGCGTACGACCTGGCGAAGGCGACCGTGGACGCGCTGACCCTGCGCGCGCCCATCGAGCGACGAGTCGGGGCCGCCGTCCGGTGGTCGGCGACCCCGGCGGCGGTGAGT
>NZ_JBFAMU010000758.1:0-1807 GCF_040656655.1 Micromonospora sp. NPDC049799 | reverse complement strand
TTTATCTGTTCTTGCAGCCGCCGGGGGGTGCCCACGACCACCTCGGCGCCGGCGCGCAGCTCGTCGGCCTGCCGGTTGAGCGAGAGGCCGCCGACCACGGTCGCGCAGCGCACGCCGACCGCCCGGGCGTACGGGGCGAGGGCCGTGGTGACCTGCTGGGCCAGCTCGCGGGTCGGCACCAGCACGAGGGCCAGCGGCCGACCGGGCCGGGCACGCCGGCCGGCGATGCGGGACAGCGTGGGGAGGCCGAAGGCCAGGGTCTTGCCGGAGCCGGTACGGCCACGGCCGAGCACGTCCCGGCCGGCGAGCGAGTCCGGCAGCGTGGCCGACTGGATCGGGAACGGCTCGGTGATGCCCTGCACGGTCAGTTCGGCGAGAAGCGCCGGAGCCAGGCCGGTGTGGGCGAAGGACGGGGTGACGGTGGTCATGCAGAAGCCTTCCTCGACGCGGCACGTGTCGAGGAAGGGCGCCAGGTGCGGCGCTGTCGACCGGCGGACTCGCCACCGGGACTCACAAGCACGAACCGAAGGTGGTACGGGCCGGCCCGCCACCGCGTCGCCGCCTGGAGATCAGGTCGACGGCGGGGCGGGCCGGGCCGTCACTGCGCCCGGGAGGGCGCGGTGGGTGTTACGGGGTGATCCGAAGATCAGAGCGGGCGGATGTTCTCCGCCTGCGGGCCCTTCTGGCCCTGGGTGATCTCGAACTCGACCCGCTGGTTCTCGTCCAGGCTCCGGTAGCCGGAGGACTGGATCGCCGAGAAGTGGGCGAAGACGTCGGCGCCGCCGCCGTCCGGGGTGATGAAGCCGAAGCCCTTGTCAGCGTTGAACCACTTGACGGTGCCAATAGCCATGTGTTTCGTCTCCTTGACGGAACGTCGAGCCCGCACGTGTTGCGGGCTCGAAGAGGAGCGCCCCGCGCGGAACTGCGCGGCTCGCCTGTCGCTTCTGGTCGCCCCGCCCGGAGAACTCCGGACACAACAAAGAGCGCCTGGGGCCATAATCCACCAGGCGCACACAGAGTCTCTGGGAACCATAACTGCAACGCGCCTAATCTATCACGGATCTCGTCGCTGTGAACCCCTCTGCCGGGATTTCCGGTACCGACGTGATCAAGGCGGTCAGGCCCGCGACGTCCAGCAGGTCCGCCGGGCGCACGCTCACACCGTCCCGGACGTAGTGGAAAGCGGCCCCCACCTGCTCGACCGGCACACCGGCCAGCTCCGCCCAGGCCAGCCGGTAGACCGCCAACTGCACGGCGGCGGCATCGGCGGCGACGCCGGTGGGCTGGCGACCGGTCTTCCAGTCGACCACGTCGAAGCGGCCCCCGGGACGGGCGAAGACGGCGTCCATCCGACCCCGTACCACCACCCCGGCGAGCACCGTGGCGAACGGGACCTCCACCTCCACCGGCACCCGGTCGGCCCACTCGCTGGCCAGGAAGCGCTCCTGCAACTCGACGAGCGCCTCGTCCGGGGCGGCGTCCGCATCCGCCGCGCCGGGCAGCTCGTCCAGGTCGAGCAGCCGGTCGGCCCCGAACCGCTGCTCCAGCCAGGCGTGGAAGGCCGTCCCCCGGCGGGCGTACGGGTTGGGCTCGGTGGGCAGCGGCCTGCGCAGCGTACGGGCCAGGGCGGTGGGATCCCGGCGCAGCGCGACGAGCTGGGTCACCGACAGCTGGCCGGGGAGGACGACCTCGACCCCACCGGCCTGCCGGGTCAGCTCGGCCCGCTCGGCGAGCAGCAGGTCGGCCTCCCGCCGCCACCGCGCCACGTCCGGGTCGTCGACCGGGGCGGTCCGGTCGTCGGCCGGCG
>NZ_JBFAMU010000757.1:0-1813 GCF_040656655.1 Micromonospora sp. NPDC049799 | reverse complement strand
GGCCCAGCAGGAGCTCGCCGACCTGCGTCAGGAGACCTGGAAGTCGCGCCAGGAGTCCGACGAGCTCCAGCGGCAGGTGGCGGAGGTGCGGCTGGAACTGACCGGCGACGGGAGGCGCTCCTCGGGCACGGACGGCACGGGGGTCCTCCCCGGTGTACCGGTGACAACGGCGAAGGTGGGCGCGTCCGCGGCGGACGGCAACGGCGCGAAGACCGGGTCCAGGGACACGGGGAAGTCCGGGTCCGCGACGGCCGGGTCCGGGGACACCGGAAAGGCAGGGTCGGCGGAGGTCCAGCCGGCCGACGAGGGTCAGCAGAAAGCGACGATCACGACGGTGACCACCCTCGACGGTGGCGGCGCCGGCACCGGGGAGAACGGCAACCGGCCCGCCAAGCCCACCACCGACGAGCGCGGCGCCAAGCCCAGCAAGGTCGCGGTGGACAAGGACTGACCGGGCTCAACCCGGAGCGTGACCCGTGGGGAGGGACCGGTGGCACACGGCGGACCGGCATCGCCCGACCCCGAGGACGAGCCCGCCCGGATCGCCGGCGGCCGGGACCGCGACGGTCCGGACGACCCGCACCCACGGCGGCAGGCCGCCCCGACCGACGAGGTCGGCACCGGGGAGCCGGCCGCGGGTGGCGCCACCGGACGGTTCGGTGTGCCGGGGCGTCCCCTGCGACGCAGCAGTTTCCTGGTCGGGTTCACCGGCGGGCTGGGCGTGCTGCTCGCGTACGCCGTCTTCCTGGGTCTCCGCAACGCCGCCGGCATCCTGATCCTGGTGGTCATCGCGCTCTTCCTGGCAGTGGGCCTGTACCCGGCGGTGGTGCGCCTGCGGGTGCTGGGTCTCTCCCACGGCCTCGCGGTCGCGGTCGTCGCGCTGGCCGTGGTGCTGTTGCTCTGCGGCGGTCTGGTCGCGCTGGTGCCGCCGGTCGTCACCCAGACCGGGGAGTTCGTCGACCAGTTGCCCAGCTACGTCGAGTCCCTGCGCCGCAACGACACGGTCAACGACCTCGTCGAACGGTACGGCCTGGTGGAGCGGGTGCGGAACGCGGCGAACACGGACAACCTCGGACGGGCGCTGGGCGGTGTGCTCGGTGGCGCCCAGCTCGTCTTCGGCACGGTCTTCCGGGCGCTGACCGTCCTCGTGCTCACCATCTACTTCCTGGTGTACTTCGACCGGCTGCGGGACCTGGGGTACGCGCTGGTGCCCGCCTCCCGGCGGGAGCGCGTCCGGCTCATCGGGGACGCGATCCTCGCCAAGGTCGGCGCGTACATGGTCGGCGCGCTCACCATCGCCCTGCTGGCCGGGACGACCACCTTCGTGTTCGCGCTGGTCGTCGGCCTGCCGTACCCGTTCGCCCTGGCCGTGGTCGTCGCCGTGACCGATCTGATCCCGCAGATCGGGGCCACCCTCGGCGCGGTGATCGTGAGCCTGGTCGGCTTCGCCACGGACCTGCCGGTCGGCATCGCCTGCGCGGTGTTCTTCCTGATCTACCAGCAGGTGGAGAACTACCTGATCTACCCGAAGGTCATGCGCCGGTCGGTCCAGGTGAACGAGGTGGCCGCCCTGGTCGCCGCGCTGCTGGGCGCGTCGCTGATCGGCGTCGTCGGCGCGCTGATCGCCATCCCGACGGTCGCCGCCATCCAGCTCGTCCTGCGCGAGGTGGTCCTGCCCCGGCAGGACACCCGGTGAGCGAGGGCCGGCCGCACCGGCCCACGGGAGGTCAGCCGCCGGCGGGCGGGCCCGGCACCGGGCGGTCGGCGAAGGAGGCGACCGTGCGGTCCGCGTACGCGCTGACGTCGCCGGTCT
>NZ_JBFAMU010000756.1:0-1818 GCF_040656655.1 Micromonospora sp. NPDC049799 | reverse complement strand
CGGGCGTGGTCGGCACGCAGCCGCCCGCGCCACCCGTCCGGGGCCAGCTCGGGCAGTTCCTCCCGGCGGGAGGCGGCCAACGCGCAGGCCTCGGCGTCCCAGTCCATCGTGCGCAGGTCGAGCAGGCCGGTGCCGGAGGCCTGGGAGACGGACATCGGGGCGGCGTCCAGCAGCGCACCGAACAGGTACTCGGCCAGGCCGGCGAACCGGGCGACCGTGGTGCCGGTGTGGGCCCGCAGCCAGGGCAGCCGCATCGACCAGTAGCAGCGGTGCCACCACGTACCGGTGCGCTGGTGGAAGGCGTCGGCGTCGACCGGGCCGGTGGCACCGGCAACCGGAACCGGGCGGGTGTCCAACCAGGTGAGGACCGGCCCGAGCGGTCCGCCGCCGGCGTCGAGGGGGACCACCGAGTGCCACTGCGCCGACGTGGTGACCAACCCGATGTCGTGCAGGTGACCGCCGGCCGCCAGCTCGTCCAGACACGCGACCAGGCCGGCCAGGTAGGCCCCGGCGTCGAGGGTGCCGGTGCCGTCGTCGTGGACGGTCAGAATCATCTTGTGCCGGGCGAGGGCGCCGGGCAGCGGCCGGGCGTCGCCGTCCAGCACCAGTCCGCGGACCGAGGAGGTCCCCAGGTCGAGGGCGAGAATGTTCATCGCCGGTCACGTTATCCGGCCGGCCGGCCTCCCGCCGGACGACTCCACGCCGACCGGCTTCCCGGCGCGGCGCCCAGCGCGTAGGGTGGGCGCATGCTCGCGCACCCGACCTGCTGGTGGCCCGCCGACCCGGCGGCCACCCCCCGCGCGTAGCTTTCCCCAACGCGGCCGCCCGACGAGGCGGCCGCCGGTCTTCCTTCCGGCCCAGCGGTCGCCCCGAACGGGCGGCTCCCGGCCCGAGGAGACCCGATGACCCACCTGTCCGAGCTGATCGCCGCCGCCCCGCGCCCCGGTGCGGTCGGTCCGTTCGCGCTCGTGAAGCGTGAGGGCGCCGACCACGTCGACCTGTTCACCGGCGCCGTCCGCGCGGTGGACCGGCTCGCCGACATCCCGCTGGCGACCGACGCGACCGGCCCCCGCACCCTGGCGCTGGTGCCGTACCGGCAGGTCGCCGAGCGCGGCTTCGCCTGCGTGGACGACGGCGTGCCGCTGGAGTGCCTGGAGATCGACCGGCACGAGCGGGTCGACCTGGCCGAGGTGCTCGACGCGCTGCCCGACGTCCCGGTGGTCACGTCGGGCGCGGCCTTCGACGTGACCGACGAGGAGTACGCGGCGACAGTCGGCCGGGTGCTGGCCGAGGAGATCGGTCGCGGCGAGGGTGCCAACTTCGTCGTCCACCGCACGCTGCGCGCCGCCGTGCAGGGTCCCCCGCTGGTGGCGGCGTTGGCCGCGCTGCGCCGGCTGCTGGTGCGGGAGCGGGGGGCGTACTGGACGTTCCTCGTGCACACCGGCACCCGGATCCTCGTCGGAGCCAGCCCGGAACGGCACGTCAGCGTCGACAACGGACTGGTCATGATGAACCCGATCAGCGGCACCTTCCGGCACGGTGGCACGGGCGCCGACCGGGCGGCGCTGCTGCGGTTCCTCGCCGACCCGAAGGAGGTCGAGGAGCTGTACATGGTGCTCGACGAGGAGCTGAAGATGATGGCCACCGTCGCCGAGCACGGCGGTCAGGTGGTCGGCCCGTACCTCAAGGAGATGTCCCACCTGGCGCACACCGAGTACCTGCTCGCGGGCCGCGGCACGAGGGACGTCCGGAAGGTGCTGCGGGAGACGATGTTCGCGCCCACGGTCACGGGAAGCCCGATGGAGAACGCGTGCCGGG
>NZ_JBFAMU010000755.1:0-1819 GCF_040656655.1 Micromonospora sp. NPDC049799 | reverse complement strand
GCGGCGACGTCGACACGCGGCCGGCCGGGCCGCCCTGGCCGCTGACCCGCGCCGAGGTCGACGCGTTCGCCGCCGGAGGCCTCACGCCCGTCCGGGTCGAGCACTTCCTGGACCCCGAGGGCGTACGCCGTTGGCGCGCCGAGTTCCGCCGCGCCGCCTGAGTCACCCCTCTTCCGGTACGCCCTGAGGCCGCGCACGCGGTCCCGGGTCGGTGCCGCATGCCGTCCCGACGGCGTGCGGCCCGTCCTCGTGTGGCGCTCTCTGAACGATCCCGTTACGAGGCATTGACGTCTGTCACATGAAGGTGATCTGATCGCGCTCTCGGAGGATCTTTCACGTTTCGATGGACAGATGGAGGACGTCATGTCCAGATTCCGTCGTACCGCCGCGGCGGCGGTGCTCGCCGTGGCCACCGCCGCGCTCACCACCGCCGTCGGACTGTCCGCTCCCGCCGCGGCGGCGCCGCCCACCGCCGCGGTGGCACTCGGCGACAGCTTCATCAGCGGCGAGGGCGCCGGGGCGTACACCCCGGTGGTCGACGTCAACGGCGTCGCACAGGGCTTCCCGGGATGGACCGCGCCGAACAGCAACGCGTTCTTCTGCCACCGGTCGGCGAACGCCTCGCTGCACCGGGCGAACCTGCCGGGCATCCAGGACCGGTTCAACCTGGCCTGCTCGGGTGGCCAGCCGCACGACATCGCCGCCGCGTCGTCGGCGCGGACCAACGGCCGCCAGGTCGCCGCGCAACTCGACCAACTCCGCGCCGTCGGTCGGACCCACGACATCGACCTGGTGCTGCTCGGGCTCGGCTCGAACAACAGCTCGTTCACGTTCGGCAGCGTCGCGGAGAAGTGCGCCAACCGGTTCATCGCCGACGCCTGGACCGGCTGGTGGGAGTTCTGGGCGTACCTGAACGGGCCCGTGGAGCAGAAGCCCTGCTCCGACGCCGACCTCGCCACCGCCGCCCAGCTCAGCGCCGCGACGGCGGAGACCACCGCCGCCGTACGCCAGATCCTCGCCACCCTGCGCGAGATCGACGCCGACGGCCAGCACCGGGTCGTCTTCCAGGACTACACCAACCCGCTGCCGTTCGACCTGGACCCGACGTTCCACACCGAGGACAGCCGGGACGACACCCGGGACAAGTTCCGCGCCCTGGGCGCCGAGCGGTACGCGGCCGGCTGCCCCATCCACCGGGCCAGCCTGCTGCCCGGACACCGCTTCTCCCAGGGCCTCGGCACCATGGTGAAGTCCAGCCGGGACACCCTGGCCGCCGAGTTCCCCGGCGCCGACCTGGTCTACCTCAACGTGCAGCGGGCCTTCGACGGCGCCCGGCTCTGCGAGTCGTCGGCCAGCCCGTCCGGCGCACTGGCCACCCCGATCCGGCTCCAGGACAACCCGCCGAACGGCACCTTCGTCACCAGCCTCTCCGGTTACGACAAGATCGCCATCCAGCGGATCGCCAACACCTGCGTCACGTACTTCCAGACCTGCCAGGAGTCGTGGCACCCGAACGCCACCGGCCACCAGGTCCTCGGCCAGTGCCTGACCGGTGCCGCCGCGACCACCGCCCGCGACGTCTCCTGCACCCGCACCCCCACCGGCACCATCACCATCTCCTAACCCCACCCCACCCCACCCCACCCCGACCCCGCTCCACCCCGCCCACCCCGCCCCGCCCGCCACTCCGACTCCGCGATCTTGCACTTTCTGCCCCCGCGAAAGCGGCCGGGCCGGACTCGATCTTCCCGTCCGCCGACGTCGACCGCCTGATCACGATCCTCAACTCCGTCCGAGACACCGCCGCCCCTACGAGCGA
>NZ_JBFAMU010000754.1:0-1822 GCF_040656655.1 Micromonospora sp. NPDC049799 | reverse complement strand
ACCGGTCAACCAGCACCGCTCTCAGCAGTGACCGCAGCCGAGGAGCGGGAGAACACGACCTTCGGGATGGCCGCGAGCTCCTCGATCCCCTCCTGTGCTGGTCGCCGGCACCGTCGGACCGGTCGCGCTGACCGCCGGGACGGCCGGCGTCGCGCTGGTGGCGCTCGCGGCCGTGCCGGGCCGCCCGTGGCAGGGGCCGCTCGCCGTCGCCGCCGCGCTCGCCGTCGCGGTGGGGCTGCTGCGACACGTGGTACGCCGGCTCGGCGGGATCACCGGTGACGTGCTCGGCGCGACCGTCGAGGTGGTCACCACGCTGGTCTACCTGGGACTGGTGCTGTCCGGCTGAGGGGCGCCCGGAGCGCCGGGTAGCGTCTGGATCGACAGCACCGCGGCCACCCCGGGGGACGACATGCTCATCACGGACGACTTCCTGCCCGTACCGGTCCCGGAGTCGCTGAGTGCGACCTACCTCGTCCCGATGACCGGCCTGCCGACGGTGGGCACGAAGACGGCGGTGGAGCGGCTCACCGGGCGGCTGGCCGAGCCGGTGTTCGGGCTGGCGAAGCAGATGCTCGACAGTCCCCTGATGTCCGTGGACACCCGGCCCGTCAGCGAGTTCCCCGAGCTGCCGCCGGACCTGCTCACCGCGTTCGGGGCGACCGAGGCGCAGCTGGCCCGCCTGGCCGCGGCGACGCACCTGGTGGTGGTGCAGGCCGAGTACCGGCCGGGCTGGCCGCCGGCGCACGAGTGGGCGGCGCGGGCGGTCGCCGCCGCCGTCGCCGACACCGTCGGCGGTGACGTCGTGGACGTGTTCGGCCTGCAGTTCCTCGACCCGGCGACGGCGCTGAGCTCCCTGCCGGACGCCGACGGGCGGATCCGGCTGGTCGACTGGGTGCTGGTGCCGTACTCGTCGGACGCCGAGGGCCTCTGGTTCACCACCAAGGGCCTGCGCCGCTTCGGGCTGCTGGAGTTGCAGACCCAGGGCGTACCGGACCATCTGACCCGGGCCTGGGGCGCGGTCATGACCGGCGCGGCGCGCCGGCTGCTGCGGGACTGGACCGACGGCCTGTCCGGCGAGGAGGTGCCGGCGTTCGTGCAGCTGCCGGTGCTGGCGACGGTGACCGGGCACGACATCGCGGTCGCGTACGGCAACCCGGAGCAGCACGGCGCGACCGCCCCGGTGCTGCTGCGCCTGGAGCTGGACCCGGCCACCGATCCGGAGGCCGACTCCTTCCTCAGCCTGCGCCCGCCGGCCGGGCATCCGGGGCCGGACGGGCGCTACTACGCCACCGCCTGCGCCACGCTCTTCGCCGGCATCCAGCCCGACGTGCGGTACGCGCGCTCCGGCGACGCGATGAGCAGGGCGGTGGCGACGGCCCGCGAAGGGCTGGGCGACATCCGGGCGCGTTTCCTCGCCGGCGCGCTCCCGCCGGAGACGCAGCTGGTGGTCAAGTACGGCCTGCCCGGCGACGACGGCCCCGAGTTCGTCTGGGCCAGCGTGACCTCGTGGGAGGTCCCGGAGCGGATCGAGGCCGCCAGCGCCAGCGACGCCAACACCGACCCCACCGTCCGGATCGGCTCGCCGGTCGTCGTGGAGGCGAGCGACGTGGTCGACTGGGCCGTCCTCGACGGCACCGGCGTCATCGAAGGCGGCTGGACCCAAGCGGTCCTCGACGCCGGCGAACGCCCCCCACCCCCCGTCTAACCACCCACCCACCCCCTCCCCCACCATGCCTGCCTGCGGCGACCGCGTCCGGTCGATGTCGACTGAACCGGCGGTGGTACTAATCCCTCACGCAGGCCACGACGTGTTTCGAGTGGC
>NZ_JBFAMU010000753.1:0-1823 GCF_040656655.1 Micromonospora sp. NPDC049799 | reverse complement strand
GCCGGCGCTGTCCCGGCGGACGACCTCGGCGGCGAGCACCTCGGTCCGGGGTGCCCCGGCGCCCGGGTCCAGGGCCAGCGCCATCGCCCGTGCGCCCATCTCCACCAGGGGCAGCCGGACGGTGGTCAGCGCCGGAGTCACGTCCCGGGCGATCGGCATGTCGTCGAAGCCGGTGACCGAGACCTGCTGCGGTACCGCCACCGATCGGGAGCGCAGCAGCGCGAGCGCGCCGATGGCCATGGAGTCGTTCAGGGCGACCACGGCGGTCAGGGCGGGTTCGGCGTCGAGCAGGGCCGCGGTGGCGGCGGCGCCGCCGTCCCGGTCGAACTCGGCGTACCGGATGCGGTGCTCGGGCAGGCTGCGGCCGTGCTCGGCGAGCGCGGCCCGCAGCCCCGCGAGCCGGTCGGTCGTCGTGGTGAGGACGGCCGGTCCGGAGACCACGCCGATCTCGGAGTGCCCCAGCGCGCACAGTTCGGTGCCGATCAGCCAGCCACCGGTGCGGTTGTCGGGCATGACGGCGTCGCCGGAGTGTTCGTGCCGGCCGATCACCGCCACCCGCCCGCCGGTCGCCTCGTACGCGGTCAGCTTCTCGTTGAGCAGCTTCGTGAACTCCTCGTCGTGGTAGCCCGAACCGGCCATGATGATCGCGGCCACCTGGTGACCGCGCAGCAGCTCGACGTACTCCAGCTCCCGCTCCGGGTCGCGGTAGCTGTTGCAGATCATCAGCAGTCGCCCCTGGTCGGTGGCGACCCGTTGCAGGCCCCGCGTGATCTCGGCGAAGTACGGGTCGGAGACGTCGTGCACGATCACGCCCACCGCCGTGCGGTGCGAGCGGGCGAGGAGCTGGGCGTGGGCGTTCGGCACGTACTGGAGCTCGGCGACGGCGCGCAGCACCCGCTCGCGCAGGTCCTCGGTCACCGGCTTGCTGCTGCCGTTGATCACGCGCGACGCGGTGGCGGGCGAGACGCCCGCTCGTCGCGCCACGTCGGACAGGGTCGCCATGGCCGCCCCCTCACTCACTGTTGACGGCATTTCACCGTGCGGGCTAGCGTCACCGTACCGCAAAGAAAGCCCTTTCCCGCAGGGAGGCCCCCGCATGTCCGACCGCCACGCCATCGTCCAGCTCGATGAACTGCCCACCAAGCGCTGCTCCTGTGGCACCACCCGTCGCGGCTTCATCGACGAGAGCGGCGGGCAGGCCAGCGTCCACCTGCTCCAGATCCAGGACGCGGTCACCCACTACCACAGGGTCGCCACCGAGTACTACATCGTGCTGGAGGGCGAGGGGGAGGTCGAGCTGGACGGCGTCCGCCACCCGGCCCGGCCGATGTCCGCCTTCCTCATCAAGCCCGGCTGCCGGCACCGGGCGATCGGGGACCTGAAGGTGCTGCTGGTGGCGCTGCCCGCGGCCGACGACACCGACGAGTACTTCGATGCCTGACGCACCGGCCCCGCTGCCGGGCGGGGTCGGGCTGTCCCGTCTCTGCGTCTACGACACCGTGGGCCCGGACGGCCTCGTCGGCGGGACACCGCACGTGCACCTCTGCTGCACCGAGGCGTACGTGGTGACCGGTGGTTCCGGCGCCGTGCAGACGCTGACCGTGGAGGGTTTCCGCGAGACGCCACTGCGGCCCGGCGCGGTCGTGTGGTTCACCCCGGGCACCGTGCACCGCCTGGTCAACGACGGCGACCTGCGCCTGGTCGTACTCATGCAGAACAGCGGGCTGCCCGAGGCCGGCGACGCGGTGCTCACGCTGCCGTCGGAGTACCTCGCGGATGCCACCGCCTACGCCGCGGCGACGGCCCTGCCGGGCGGGGGAGCG
>NZ_JBFAMU010000752.1:0-1824 GCF_040656655.1 Micromonospora sp. NPDC049799 | reverse complement strand
GGCGAGACGGTCGTCCAGCCGGACTCGGCGCTGGACGCCCGTCTCGCCGGCGGCGGAGGCGAGGAACCCGCCCGCGGCCAGGCACAGCGCGTACGCCCACGGGCCGAGCGCGGCCCCGGTGGCCTCGGTGGCGGTCCACACCCCGGTGTAGGTGCCGGCGGCGCCGGTGCCGGCGCGGATCACGTCGGGCACCATCGAGAACGGCAGCAGCTGCATCCCGGCGAACGAGACCCCCAGCACCGCCACGGCCGCCACCAGTACCGGCAGGCCGGCCGGGCGGCCCACCGCGAGGACCAGGGAGCCGGCCGCGAACGCGCCCTGAGCGGTCAGCAGGGCCCGCTGCTTGCCGACCCGGCGGGCAACCGCCAGCCACACCGGTGTGACCAGCAGCGCCGGCGCGACGAACGCCGCCACCAGGACGGTGGTCAGACCGGGACGGCCCAGCTCGTACTCGGCGTAGTAGGGCACGCCGGCGAGGACCAGGTGGGTGGTGGTGGACATCGCCAGGTACGCGGCGACCAGCCAGCGGAACTGCCGGTCGCGCAGGGTCGCGGTCAACGCCCGCCATCCCGCCACGTGCCCGCCGGCCGGTGCCGCCGCGGCCCGCCGCAAGCGCGCGATGCCGGCCATCCCGACCAGCATGGTCACCAGCATCCCCACCGCGAGCAGCGCGCCCATCCGCTGGTAGCCGTCCCGGGTGGCGTCGTCCCCGCCGGCCAGCAGCGGTGCCAGCAGGCCGGAGACGAGGATTCCCAGGGTCAGGACCACCATCCGGAAGGCCATCAGCCGGGTCCGCTCGTGGTAGCCGATCCGCAGGTCCGCGGGGGTGGCCAGGTAGGGGACCTGGTACGCGGCGAACAGCAGGTTGCCGGCGACGAACGCGACCGCCACCCACGCGGCGGCCGGGGCGCCGGTCAGCTCGCCCGGCACCGCGAACAGCGCCGCGAAGGCGACCGGCAGGGCGCAGCCGAGCAGCAGCAACCGTCGCCGGTCGCCGCGGCGGGCCTGCTCGACGTCGCAGCGGTGCCCGATCCACGGGTGCAGCAGCACGTCGGCGATCTTGGGCAGCAGCAGGGCGAGGCCGGCCAGCCACGGCGCGACCGCCAGGACGTCGGTGAGGAAGTACAGCAGCAGCAGCCCCGGGACGGTCACCCAGATGCCCATGCCGACACTTCCGGCGGCGAAGCCGAGCAACGGCCCACGGGGCAGGGCGGTCGCGCCGACGCCGGCCGACTGCTGGTCGAGCCCGCTCATGGCCGCTTCCTCTCCGGGCGTAGCGCCCGCCAATCCAACGGTTGCTGGATTGTAGGGGCAGAATGGTGGTCATGACCATGCCCCGCCGCCGCCCGGGCCGCCCCCGCCGCGACGAGACACGGCCCACCCGGGAGGTGGTGCTCACCGCCGCCGCCGCGCTGTTCGCCCAGCGCGGGTTCGACGCCGTCGGGCTGCGCGAGGTCGCCGCCGCCGCCGGTGTCGACGTCGCGACCGTCGCCCACCACACCGGTACGAAGGCGCAGCTCTACGACGCCTGCTTCGCCCGGGTGTTCGAGGCCGAGCGGGAGGTCCTGACCGCCGCCGCCGAGAACGCGCGCGCGGCCCTGACCGAGGGGCCGCAGGCCGCGCTGCGCGCCCTGCACGACCTGGTCGACGTGTTCGTGGACTTCCTGGAGGACCGGCCGGAGACCACCGCGCTGTGGCTGCGCCGCTGGTTGGAGCCGCAGCGGCACGCCGACCTCGACGAGCGGTACGCCGCGCCGCTGTACCGGCTGGTCGCCGAGCTGCTCGACGCGGCGGCGGCCAGCGGGGCGCTGGTGGAGCCGACCC
>NZ_JBFAMU010000751.1:0-1826 GCF_040656655.1 Micromonospora sp. NPDC049799 | reverse complement strand
ACCCGCGGCGGGCGGCGGGGTCTCCGGTGGCGCGGCGGAGGCGGTGACAGTCATCGGCGTTCGCTCCCTCGGCGGTCGGACGGTGAGCGCACGATAGGCAGCCCGGGAAGGCGGTCACAAGCGTCGAATACGGGCAATCTGGGAGGTGACCGGGCGGCCTCCCGGGTGGACAATCCGCCCCCTCCGGAGCCCGCCGTCCGGCACCCGGCCACCTGCCGGGCCGCGCACCGCCGCAGGGGTGCCGCCCGGCGGGGCCGACGCGCTGCGGGAACAGCAATCTGCGCGAAGACAGGCCGGCCGCGCAGGCGCACCCTCTAGGCGGACCGGGCCCGGTCCCGGCGCGCCGAATCCGGCGCCGACCAGGCCGGATCCACCGGCCGCCCCGGCCGGGCAGCACCCGGAGAACCCCTACCCACACCCGTACCCGCCGGAGGCCCCAGTGACGACGGACCCCCAGTCCCGGGAGACCTTCCCGCTGACCGACCTCCAGGCCGGCTACCTCGTCGGCAGCAGCCGCCTGATCGAGCTCGGCGGTTTCCGCCCCACCATGTACGTCGAGCTGGACGTGGTCGACTTCGACCCGGAGCGGGCCCGGGCGGCGGTCGACCGGCTGATCGACCGGCACGAGCACCTCCGCACGGTGGTCCTCGCCGACGGCGGCCAGCGGGTGCTGCCCGACCCGGGGGTGAAGCCGTTCCCGCTGGCGGTGACCGACCTGACCCACCTGTCACCGGCCGAGCGGGAGACCGCGCTGCGAGAGGTACGGGAACGGCTGGCCGAGCAGGGGGTGGACCCGACCGGATGGCCGCTGTTCGAGGTGGTCGCCCAGCGGCTGCGCCGACACCGGTGGCGGCTGCACCTGGCGATGAGCCTGCTGCTGCTGGACTCCGGCAGCACCCGGCACCTCCTCGGCGAGTGGTGGCAGCTCTACCAGGACGCGCGGACGGCGCTGCCGCCGGTGGCCCGGACCTTCCGGGAGAGCATCCGGGACCTGGTCGCCTGGCAGGACAGCGAGCCGTACCGGGAGCACTGGCGGTACTGGGAGCGTCGGCTGGACGACCTGCCCGACGCGCCGCAACTGCCGCTGGCCGGCCCGCTGGCCGGCATCGACCCGGTCCGCCTGATCCGTCGGGTCTGCCGTCTGAGCGCGGCGGAGTGGGACCTGTTCTGCGCCGCCGCGCGGCGGCACCGGGTGCTGCCGCCGACCGCGCTGCTCCAGGTCTTCGCCGAGGTGCTCGGGGGCTGGGCCACGCAGCCCCGGTTCTGTCTCAACGTCCTGCACCAGAACCTGCCCGCTCTGCACCCGGAGCTGTCCGGGGTGGTCGGCCAGCTCAGCGCCACCCTGCCCCTGGAGGTGGACCTGGGCACGGGTGAGGACTTCTGGGAGCGGGCGCGGCAGGTGCAGCGCCAGCTCTGGCGGGACATGGCGCACAGCGACGTCACCGCGGTCCGGATCACCCGTGAGCTGGCCGCCCGGCGGGGCTGGACCAGCCGGGCCGCCCTGCCGTACGTCTTCAACAGCATGCTCGCGCCACGGCGGCCGGCCGGGCCGGCACTCGGGCGGCCGGTCTGCCGCCAGGTCGACAGTCACCTGCGGACCCCGCAGGTGCTGGTGGACAACCAGCTCCAGGACGCACCGGACGGCGGCGTTGACTGCATCTGGGACGTGGTGGACGACGCCTTTCCGGCCGGGCTGGCGGAGGCGGCCTTCGCGGCGTACGAGCGGACGTTGCGGGCCCTCGTCGAGACCGGAACGGCCCCCGAGCCGGTGCCACCGGCCCACCGCGCGATGGTGGCCCGGGACAACGCGCCCGCCGGGCCGCCGC
>NZ_JBFAMU010000750.1:0-1828 GCF_040656655.1 Micromonospora sp. NPDC049799 | reverse complement strand
GCGCCGCCCTGCTCGACCGCCGGCCGGGGCAGCTCTCCGGCGGCGAGCGGCAGCGGGTGGCGCTGGCCCGGGCGCTGGTCCGGGAGCCGGACGTCTTCCTCCTCGACGAGCCGCTGTCCAACCTGGACCTGGCGCTGCGGGTGGAGATGCGCGCCGAACTGCGCGCCCTGCACGACCGGCTGGGCGCCACGATGGTGCACGTCACCCACGACCAGACCGAGGCGCTGGTGCTCGCCGACCGGATCGCGGTGCTCCGTGACGGGCGCGTCGAGCAGGTCGGCACCCCGGACGAGATCTGGCGCACCCCCGCGACCCGCTTCGTCGCCGGCTTCGTCGGATCCCCGGCGATGAACCTGCTGCCCGCCGACGGCCCGGTGCGCCCCACCGGTGACGGGCCGCCCGGTGCGCTCGTCACCGACTCCGGCCGGCTGGAGATCGGGTTCCGGCCGGAGGTGGTCTCCCTGGACGCCGCCGGGGGAGCGGCGGCCACCGTCGACCGGGTGGAGGTGGTTGGCGAGGACGCCTACGCGTACCTCACCCTCGCCGGCGGGCACCCGGTGGTCGCCCGCATGCCGGCCGCCCGGCGCCCCGACCGGGCAGCGGCGGTACGCGTGAGCGTGCGCTGGGCGGACACGCACGTCTTCCACGCCGACTCCGGCCTCCGGTACAACCCGTGACGAGGCCGGACACCCGTTCCCGCCGGCAGTTGGCGCTGATGCTGGCGCCGTACCTGGTGGGTCTGGTCGGGCTGGTTCTGCTGCCGGCGCTGGTCACGCTCGCGCTGGCGTTCACCTCCTACGACCTGCTGCGCCCGCCGACCTGGGTGGGCCTGGACAACCTCACCGCGCTCGCCGACGACCCGATCTTCCGGGTCGCCCTGGTCAACTCGCTGGTCTTCGCGCTGATCGCCGTACCGTTGCGGGTGCTCCTCGCGCTCGGCCTGGCCCTGCTGCTGCACCGCCGTGCCCTCGGCGTGGGCAGTGCGCGCAGCGCGGCGCTGCTGCCCACGGCGGTCCCGGAGATCGCCTACGGCCTGCTGTGGCTCTGGCTGTTCAACCCGCTGTACGGGCCGATCAACCAGATGCTGCGCACCGGGGGCGAGAACGGCCTGACCGCGCTGGGCCGCACCCCGCCGCAGTGGCTGACCGACCCGACCGACGCCCGCGCCGCCATCATCCTGATGAGCCTGTTCACCATGGGGGAGACCTTCGTGGTGCTGCTCGCGGCCCGGCGGTCGCTGCCCCGGGACGTCTACGAGATGGCCGCCCTGGAGGACGCCACCGGCTGGGACGTGTTCCGCCGGGTCACCCTGCCCCTGATGGCGCCGGTGCTGGCCCTGCTCGCCGTCCGCGACGTCGTGGCGAGCCTGCACTTCACGTTCGTGCCGGCGTTCGTGGTGACCGACGGCGGGCCGCCGCCGTACTCCACCACCTACCTGTCGCTGTTCGTCTACCAGACCGGGTTCGAGTACCTGCGCTACGGCTACGCGGCGGCGGCGACACTCGTGATGATCCTGCTGACCGCGGCGGCGGTGGTCGTGCAGTGGCGGCTCTTCCGCCGCTACCGTTCGTTCTACCGCCTCTGAGGGGAACCGACCGCGCCGTCGGCCCGTCGGAGGATGACGGAGGTGTCGTGCCATGCGTCGCATACCGGTCCTGCTGACCGCCCTCGGCCTGCTCTGCTGGCTGACCGCCTGCTCCACCACCGACGACCCGCGGGCGCAGCCCGGCGGATGCCTGCCCGAGCTGATCGAGCACGGCCGCACCGGCCTGCTCACCACCGACGAGGACGAGCTGGGCGACCTGCTGCTGGCCGCCAGCCTGCTGGA
>NZ_JBFAMU010000749.1:0-1837 GCF_040656655.1 Micromonospora sp. NPDC049799 | reverse complement strand
CGTCACCCGGGGCGACTCGGTCGCCGTGATCGGCTGCGGCGGGGTGGGCGACGCGGCGGTGGCCGGTGCGGCCCTCGCCGGGGCGACGACGATCGTCGCGGTGGACACCGACGCCCGCAAGCTCGACTGGGCACGAAAGTTCGGCGCCACCCACACGGTGAACGCCTCCGCCGAGGACCCGGTCGAGGCGATCCGCGCGGCCACCGGCGGCTTCGGCGCCGACGTGGTCATCGACGCGGTGGGCCGCCCGGAGACCTGGAAGCAGGCGTTCTACGCCCGGGACCTGGCCGGCACCGTCGTGCTGGTGGGTGTACCCACGCCGGAGATGACCGTCGACCTGCCGCTGCTGGACGTCTTCGGCCGCGGCGGGGCGTTGAAGTCCAGCTGGTACGGCGACTGCCTGCCCAGCCGGGACTTCCCGATGCTCACCGAGCTGTACCGGCAGGGCCGCCTCGACCTGGACGCCTTCGTCACCGAGGAGATCGCGCTGGACCAGGTGGAGGAGGCGTTCGCCCGCATGCACCACGGCGACGTGCTCCGCTCGGTGGTGGTCTTCTGATGACCGCCCTGGTCGACCACGCGGTCACCTCCGGCACGTTTTCCCTCGACGGGCAGACCTTCGACGTCGACAACAACGTGTGGGTCGTCGGCGACGACACCGAGTGCGTGGTCATCGACGCCCCGCACGACGTCGACGCGATCCTCGCCGCCGTCGGCGGCCGGCGGGTCCGGGCGATCCTCGCCACCCACGCGCACGACGACCACGTACGGGTCGCCCCGACGCTGGCCCGGGCGACCGGCGCGCCGGTGCTGCTGCACCCCGCCGACCGGGTGCTGTGGGACCTGGTGCACCCGGACGAGGAGCCGGGCGGCGAGCTGCGTGACCGGCAGGCCGTCGCGGTGGCCGGCACCACGCTGACCGTGCTGCACACCCCCGGCCACAGCCCCGGGGCGTGCAGCTTCCACGCCCCGGACCTCGGCGTGGTGTTCACCGGGGACACGCTGTTCGCCGGCGGTCCGGGTGCCACCGGCCGGTCGTACAGCGACTTCGGCACCATCGTCAGCTCGATCCGCGAGCGTCTCCTGACGCTGCCGCCGCGGACCGTGGTGCACACCGGGCACGGCGACAGCACGACGATCGGCGCCGAGGCACCGCACCTCGACGAGTGGATCACCCGGGGCCACTGACCGTCCGGCCGGAACGCGCCGGGGGAGCGCTACGATCCGACGCCATGACCGCCGACGACGCCCCCGTCCCCGCCGTACGCCAGTTGCGTCTCGTGGTGGAGGCCGAGGACTACGACGCGGCGGTGGCGTTCTTCCGCGACGCGCTCGGCCTGCCCGAGCAGGCCGCGTACTCCGGGGAGGGCGACGCGCGGGTGGTCATCCTCGACGCCGGGCAGGCCACACTGGAGATCGCGAACCCGGCGCAGAAGCGGATGATCGACGAGGTCGAGGTCGGTCGGCAGGTGGCGCCCCGGATCCGGGTGGCGTTCGAGGTCGACGACACCCGTACGGCCACCCGCCGGCTGGTCGACGCGGGCGCCGCCGAGATCGCCCCGCCGACCGTCACACCGTGGCAGTCGCTCAACTCGCGTCTGGACGCGCCCGCCGGCCTCCAGATCACCCTCTTCGAGGAACTGCGCGACCTCGACGAGCGGGCCACCCTGGACGGGTTCGGGACCGAGGGCGGCCGCACGGCCTGAGCGCCGAAAAGAAGATGCGCCACGCGGGTCGTCGCGCCAGGGTGGTGCGCGTGCACCCCGCCGTCGACACCCTGCTGACCGCCGCCCAACGGGCCGCGCTGGACCACGTTCGCGCCACCGCCCTGCGGGAC
>NZ_JBFAMU010000748.1:0-1837 GCF_040656655.1 Micromonospora sp. NPDC049799 | reverse complement strand
GCCGCACGCTGGTGAAGCTGGCCACGAACCGGCTGTCCACCGGGGTGCCGGTCGCCGCGAAGCAGCGCACCAGGATCAGCTGGTGGCCGGCGACGCGCTCGGTGTCGACCTGCCCGCCCGCCTCGGCGGCGTGCTGGCGATGAACATGATCGGCCACCTCGCGCCGGACGGGCGCCGGGCGTTCCTGCGCCGGGTGGCCGGGCGCCTCGCTCCCGGCGCGCCGCTGGTGCTGAACCTGCAACCACCGGCGGAGCCAACGCCGGTGCCCTTCGCGGTCTTCGGCGCGGTTCCGGTCGGCCGGCACACCTACGAGGGGGGCGGCTCCGCCGAGCCGTCCGGCCCCGACTCGGTGACCTGGCGGATGCGCTACCGGGTCCTGGACGCCGACGGCACGGCACTGCGGGAGGACCACGCCGACTACCGCTGGCACGTCGCCCCGACCGAGATCCTGCTCGCCGAGCTGGCCGAGGCGGGCCTGACCGGTGAGGTAGGGCCGTTGGACGTCGTCCGGGCCGTACGCCGGCCCTAAGGCGGGTCCCCCGACCCGCCCGCCAGCGTCACCGGACGGCGGCGAACACGTACTGACCCAGCGCGGCTAGCGGGTCGTCCGCCTCGGGCAGCGCCAGCGCCGGGGTCAGACCGACGGCGGTGAACTGGGCCAGCCACTGCTGCCGGGTCAGGAAGATTCGGCCGGTACCGGCCCGCAGGTCGCCGCTGCCTGCCGCCGGCACCCCCGGCCGGGCGGACATCAGGAACTGCATCGACGTGGCGATCTGGTAGTGCTCCCGGCAGGACTCCACCAGCACCAGGGTCCCGCCCGGGCTGAGCAGCTCCCGCAGCCCGGCCAGCAGCCCGGCCACGTCGACCGCGTTGTGGGCGACGTTCGCCGCGAGGACCATGTCCTGCGTACCGGCGGTGACACCCTGGTCGAGGACATCGGAGTTGATGTCGAACAGCGCGTACTCGCAGAAGTCGTACCGGGCGAACCGTGCCCGCGCGCTGTCCAGGAAAAACCGGGACACATCGGTGAACCGGTAGCGCACCGGCCGGCCCGCGAGGACCGGCAACACGTCAGCGGTGGTGCCACCGACACCCGCGCCGAGCTCCAGCACTCGCAGCGGCTCCGACCGGCCGGGGCGCTCGACCGCGTTCCGCAGCAGGTGCGCGACGACCGCATTCAGGTACGCGTTGACGACGTTGTCCTTGTACGCCGCCTCGGCGGTCTCCAGGTCCTCGTCGGCGAAGAGCAACGCCTGCAACGGCACCTCGTCGCGGAGCAACTGTGGCAGGTGAGCGGCGGTGGCGGTGAAGAAACGCGTCATCGCCGGTGGGTAGCCCAGGCCGGCGCGGGCCGCGTCGAGCGCGCGGGTGGCCGCGTCGAGATCCGCACGGTCGGCGGGACGCAGATGCTGGTACCGGCCGGTCTCCGCGTCGTGGCACAGCCAGCCCTCGGCGGCGAGCACGGCCAGCCAGCGACGCAGGATCCACCGGTGCCGCTCGGCGACGCGCAGCAGGTCCGCCACCTGGTCGGCGGTCCGCGCCACCCCGCCGGCAAGGGCCCCCTCACCGTGCAGGGTGACGGCCATCGCCAGCAGGGCGGCCTCGTCAAGTTGGCGGATGAAGCCGGGCAGGGCGGCCCGGTCCACCCCGGACAGCGTGGCGTCCCCGGCCCGGCCGGCGTCGCGTACCAGCGTAGTCATCGGTCCTCCTGCGGCAGCTCCACGGCGAGCGACAGCCGGGCGGCGTCCGGCAGCCGGCGGCGCAGCAGGCGGCGGGCCTCCTCCGCGATCCGGCGGCGGGCGAACTCTGCGATCGGCTCGTGTGCCCGCCGTTCGCC
>NZ_JBFAMU010000747.1:0-1843 GCF_040656655.1 Micromonospora sp. NPDC049799 | reverse complement strand
GACGGGTCGGACACCGCGGCCCGGGCCGCCTCGGCCATGGCCGCGCCGCTGGTGAACCGGTCGCCGGGATCCTTGGCCAGCGCGCGGCCGACCAGTGCCCGGACCGCCTCCGGGATGTCGTGCGGCAGCTCCGGCGGCTCGTCGTCGAGGTGCCGAACGGCGACCTGGAGGGGGTTGTCGCCGGTGAACGGCGGGCTCCCGCTCAGGCAGCAGTACGCCACCGCGCCGAGGGCGTAGATGTCGGTGGCCCCGGACACCGGCCGCCCGGCGGCCTGCTCGGGCGCCATGTAGAGGGCCGTGCCCGGCACCGCGTTGGTGCTGGTGATGCTCGTGACGTTGGTCGAGCGGGCCACCCCGAAGTCGACCAGGACGACGGTGCCGTCCTCCTGCACCAGCAGGTTGCTCGGCTTGACGTCACGGTGCACGATGCCGCCCTTGTGGGCGGCGTGCAGGGCCTGCGCCGCCTGCGCGACGATCGACATCGTCTCGGCGACGTCCAACCGGCCGGCGGCCTCGATCCGCTTGGACAGCGGTTCGCCGGTGACGAACTCCATCACCAGGTAGTCGGCGCGCCCGCCGTCGACCAGGTCGTCCGCGCCGCAGTCGTAGACCTGGACGATGCCGGGGTGGCGCAGCGCGGCCATGATCCGCGCCTCCGCGCGGAACCGGGCGATGAAGTCGGGGTCGGAGACCAGCGCCGGCAGCAGGACCTTGACCGCGACCTGCCGGCCGAGGATCAGGTCCGTGGCACGCCAGACGTCGCCCATGCCGCCGGTGGCGACACGGTCGTCCAGGCGGTACCGACCGCTGAGCACGAGCTCCGATGACAACACAGCATTACCGTACCCAGCGGGGCGGCGGACGTCGCGCCGTGCCTGCACCCGTGCCGGTCGACACCCAACCCGGCGGGGCCTGTCGGCGAGGCATCCCGGCCCGCTATCCTGTGACCGCTCCCGGACGCTGCGTGACGAGACCCGCTGCGCGCGCTGCGCACACCGACGTCTCCACCCGTCTTGTGTGCGCGGAGCGTCCTCCGAGTGCCCACCGTTACCTCGACACGCCGTCCGATCCGCGCGATAATTCTCACTCTTCCGGCGAGCGGGGCCGACTTGTCCGTTCAGGCCCGTGCTCCTACCGTTAGCGCGACTCGGGCTCAGCCGGCGGCCCTCGCCGCCGGCCGGACCGCCATGGCGAGAGTCCAGGCTCACCGTCCGGGCTGTCGTGGGATCGGGCGTGATCAGGTCAGCGGGGGGCTGAGGGTGCGGGAGCAGGTCCGGGCACCGGACCGGGGTGGCGTCGCGTACGCCCGGGCCGGGGTGCGCCGCAGCGTGTCCGCCGGACGGAGGCGACCCGGGTGACGGCCGAGCTCAACGACGCGGTCGTCCGCGCCCAGGCCGGTGACGAGGACGCCTTCCGGTTCCTCTACCGCAGCCTCCAACCCGGCCTGCTGCGCTACCTCACCGCGCTGGTCGGCGCGGACGCCGAGGACGTCGCCTCCGAGGCGTGGTTGCAGATCTCCCGGGACCTCCCCACCTTCACCGGAGGCGAGTTCCGGGCCTGGACCGTCACCATCGCCCGCAACCGGGCCATGGACCACCTGCGGCGGCAGCGGCGCCGTCCCTCCCTGCCCGTCCCGGTGCAGGCACTCAGCGAGCTGGCCGGCGACGCGGACACCGCCGAACGGGCCGGCGAGACCATCGGCACCGAGGCGGCCCTCGCGCTGATCGCCACCCTGCCGCCGCGGGAGGCCGAGGCGGTGCTGCTCCGGGCCGTCATCGGTCTGGACGCCGAGACCGCCGGGCGCGTCCTCGGCCGGCGCCCCGGCGCCGTGCGTACCGCAGCC
>NZ_JBFAMU010000746.1:0-1852 GCF_040656655.1 Micromonospora sp. NPDC049799 | reverse complement strand
GGTCGACCCGCCCGGCGCCGTCCTCCGTCCCCCCGGCGGTCAGCCGACCTCGGTCACCGCGCGCAACCGGCGCCGCGTCCCCATCAGCACGACGCCGGCGAGCAGCAGGCCGACCGCCATGGTGAACAGCATCGGGCTGACCTCGCCGGGCAGCAGTCCGGCGAGGGACCGCGACGCGGTGCCCAGCACCAGGTAGAGACCGGCCCAGGCCGCCGCGCCCCCCGTCGCGCAGGCGAGGAACCGCCGGTACGACATCCGCAGCCCGCCCGCGGCCAGCGGCAACAGCGCGTTGAACACCGGCAGGAACGGCGCCACCAGCACCATCCGGCCGCCACCGCGCTGCAGGATCCCCTCCGCCGCCGTCCACCGCGCCTCGCCGATCCACTCACCGACCCGGCTGTGCCGCAGACGCTCACCCCAGCGGCGGCCGACCAGGAAGCTCAGCGACCAGCCGGCCAGGCAGCCGGCGACGACTGCGGTGAAGGTGGCCGCGCCGGTGGCCGCACCACCCACACCCACCGCGGCCAGGATCGCCACGTCGCCGGGAACCAGCACGCCGAGCAGCGGCACGGCGTCGAAGAGCATGACCACCCCGAGCACCGCCATCAGCAGTACGAGGGGAAGTTCTCCGACCTGTGCCAGCGCGTCCACCATGACTCGTACGCTATGGCCGGCCGGGCCCCACCCACATCCGGTCGCATCCCCCACCGTCCCCTGGTCGCGGACTAGGGGTGGTCCCTGAGAAGCACCGGCTCGGGCCGCAGGACCTGCACCCGGCGCAGCGGCGTGTCGACGGCCGGCTCGGTGGTGGGGACCGGGTAGTCGGCCACCACCGCCAGCCCGTCCGACGGCAGGTGTCCCCGCCCGGGATCGCCGACCAGCACGTCGGCTCCACCGGCGGCGACCCGGCGCAGGAAGGGCAGCATGCGTTCGGCCATCACCCGGCTGTAGAGCACGTCCCCCGCGACCACCAGGTCGAGCCCGACCGGCTCGGAGTCGAGCAGGTCGCCGCCGCGTGCGGTGACCCGGACGTCGTTGGCCCGGGCGTTGACGGTGACGGCGGCGACCGCGTACGGGTCGATGTCGTTGGCGACGACCTGCTCGGCGCCGGCCAGCGCGGCGGCGATCGCGACCAGACCCGACCCGGCGGCCAGGTCGAGCACGCGACGGCCGGCCACCAGCTCCGGGTGGTCGAGCAGATGCCGGGCGAGAGCCTGGCCGCCCGCCCAGACGGAGGCCCAGAACGGCGGAGGCAGGCGTCTTCCGGCGTGCGCCTCCATCCGGGCCCACCACAGGATCGCGTCCTCGGCGAGGTGCAGCCGGACCTCGGGGACGAACGGAGTCGGCACCAGGTGGAGCCGGTCCAGACCGGCGCCGGGCATGCCGATCTCCCGCTCCAGGTCGGCCAGCGCGGCCGCGGCACCCCTCACCGGGGCAAGCATGCCCCAGTCAGCCGGCCGTCACGGCACATTCCCGCCGCGCCACCCCGAGAGTTCCGTCCACCGCCTACGGCACTTCGGCCGGCAGATCGGGGTTTGGACGGTTACTGTCGGGGTGGTATCAGGGCGATCATCGGCCGCGGGGCCGAGGTCACCCGTTTTGAACAGGGAGAGAGCATGGCAACCGGCACGGTCAAGTGGTTCAACGCGGAAAAGGGCTTCGGCTTCATCGAGCAGGACGGCGGAGGTCCGGACGTCTTCGTCCACTACTCGGCCATCTCGATGAGCGGCTACCGGGAGCTCAACGAGGGGCAGAAGGTCGAGTTCGAGGTGACCCAGGGTCAGAAGGGTCCGCAGGCGGACAACGTACGCGCCGCGTGACCCGTGCCGGTGGCGGCGGCCGGTGTCCGGCC
>NZ_JBFAMU010000745.1:0-1855 GCF_040656655.1 Micromonospora sp. NPDC049799 | reverse complement strand
GCCGGCCGGGCGGCGGCCAGCTCGGCGATCCCGGTCAGCGCGGCGAGCCGCTGCATGCGTACCGCCGCGCGCAGCACCGCCGCGAGCCGGGACCGCACCACGGTGGCCTCCTCGTAGCGCTGGCCCCGGGAGAGCACCTCGATGCGGGCCAGCAGGGCGTCGACCACCACCTGTGGATCGTTGGCGGTCGCCGTGCGGAACGGCGCGACGGCGCGGGCGTCGTACTCCTCCGGGGTGATCTTGTGCTCGCAGGGCGCCGGGCAACGACCCAGCTCGGCCAGCGCGCAGGCCGGCGTCTTCGCCCGCAGCGACAGCCGGTGGGTGCACTGCCGCAGCGCCAGAGCGTCGTGGAAGCCGGCCGCGGCCAGCTCCGCCCCCCGGCGGGAGGTGAACGGCCCCAGGTAGGCGTCGTCGCCGGGGGAGAGGTTGCGGACCACCGACAGCCGTGGGTACGGCCCGTCGGTCAGCTTCAGCCAGACCACCCGCTCCGGGAACTTCGACCGGCGGTTGTACGGCGGGGCGTGCGCGCCGATCAGCCGCAGCTCCCGGACCTCCGCCTCCAGCGAGTGGGCGCACTCCACCGCCTCCACCCGCTCGGCGGCGGCCAGCATCTCCGAGATGCGGGCCCGCTTCTCGGCCGCGGTGAAGTAGCTGCGCACCCGGGTGGCGATGTCGACCGACGTGCCGACGTAGAGCGGGCGGTCGTCGGCGGCCCGGAAGATGTAGACCCCGGGCACCTTCGGCAGCCCCTCGGCGAGGTGTCGCTTGCGCCGCTGGGTCGGTGTGACCGCCTTCGCGAACTCGATGGCCTCGCCGACGGTGTCCACCCGGTGGCCGCCGAGCCGGGCGATCAGCCCGTGCAGCACGTCGACGGTCGCCTTGGCGTCGTCCAGGGCCCGGTGGGTCGGCTGGGTGGCGGTGCGGAAGTAGGCCGCCAGGGTGCCCAGCTTGCGGTTGGGCACCTCGTCGCGGGTCAGCACCCGGCGGGCCAGCGCGGCGGTGTCCAGCACCCGGGGGTTCGGCCAGCGGTAGCCGTGCTTCGCGCAGGCCGCCTTGAGGAAGCCGACGTCGTAGGGGGCGTTGTGGGCCACCAGGACCGCGTCGGAGACGAACTCCAGGAAGCTCGGCAGCACCTGCTCGATCGGTGGGGCGGGCAGCAGCATGGCCTGGGTGATGCCGGTGAGCACGGTGATGAAGGGCGGGATGGGCACGCCCGGGTTGACCAGGGTGGCGAGCACGCCCAGCTCCTCGCCGCCGCGCACCTTCACCGCGCCGATCTCGGTGATGCCGCCGCCGTCCGGGGCGCCGCCGGTCGTCTCCAGGTCGACCACCACGAACGTCGTCGCGTACAGCGGCAGTGCTGGATCGACCCCGCTCCCGGCCGGGTCGAGACCGGCCAGCGACTCCTGGACGTACTCCTGTGGTGCCATCGGCGGCACGCTAGCGGTCCGGTCCGACACTCCCGTCCCACGGGCCCCGGATGTCGCCACCGGTCTAGGATGAGAGATCGGCTCACTCATCAGGCGGTGGGCCCGGTCGCGGTGGGAGACTTGCCACATGCCCCTCACCGAGCCGTACGACGACCACCTCCCGCAGGAGGACCTGGTCGCCGCCACGCCCGGGACCGGTGGGGGCGCCGCCGAGGGGCTCGATCCGGCGGACCACCCGGGGGCCGGCGTCGACGGCGACCCGACGGACGCACCGGAGGAGCCGGTCGAGGTTACTCCCGAGCCGGAGCCCGTCCTGCCGGAACCGGTCCGCCCGGACGCCCCCGGGGTCGGCGACCCGCCGGGGGAGGTCACGGCGGTCCGCCACGGCGAACTCGCGGCGCTGGTGAGCGAGGTGCCCCTCGAAG
>NZ_JBFAMU010000744.1:0-1860 GCF_040656655.1 Micromonospora sp. NPDC049799 | reverse complement strand
CATCGCGTTCCTGCTCAACCAGGGCATCAAGTCCGCGGCCCGGTTCGAGACGTTCGTCGTCGGCCCGGACCAGGCCACGGGCCGAGTCGACCGCGCGTACGGCGACCCGGTCGACCACCAGCACCGTGGCGCCCACCAGGGCGGCGGCCACCCCCAGCAGCAGCACCCACCGGGTGGTGGACACGCCGCCGAGCGCGGACTCCGGCACGAACACCTCGACCACGGCCGTGGTGTCCCCGAGCACCACCGGGTCGAGGCGGACCACTCCGCCGTCGACGTCCACCACCAGGGACCGGCCGTCGGTGCGGGCCTGTTCCAGGTCCGCGTCGGTGGCCCGGCCGGACGACTCGTCGCCGCCCAGCCCGCGCACGAGCGGGCGGGTCGCCGGGTCGTCACCGGTGGCCTCCGCGGCGCGCCGCACCACGTCGGCGTCGGTGCTGACCGCCAGGGCGCCGGTGACCAGGGCGCTGCGCCGGGCCGCGTCGGCGAGCGCCTCCTCGCGGGCCCGGTCGCCGAGGTTGACCGTGAGCGGGACCAGGAACGCCAGCGCGACCAGGGTGCACATGCCGGCCGTGAGCAGGGCCAGCGTTCGCCTCAGTCCGGCGCCACCAGTCGGAAGCCCACCCCCCGCACGGTGCGCAGGTAGCGCGGCTTCGCCGCGGACTCGCCCATTTTGCGGCGCAGCCAGTACAGGTGAACGTCGATGGTCTGGTCCTCGCCGACCGACGGCTGCCGCCATACCTCCTCCAAAAGCTCCCGGCGGGACACTACCCGCCCGGGTCGCGCGGCGAGATACGCCAGCAGGTCGAATTCCTTGCGGGTCAGTGCGAGGGCTTCGCCGTCGAGGAGGGCGCTGCGTTCGCCCACGTCGACCCGGAGCCCGCCGACGGTGTGCACCGCCGGTTGCACCGTACGGCTGGCGCGCCCGGCGCGCCGCAGCACCGTGGTGATCCGGGCGTCGAGGTGCGCGCCGGTGAACGGCTTGACCATGTAGTCGTCGGCGCCGGCCCGCAGCAGTCGTACGACGGACTGCTCGTCGTCCCGGGCGGTGGCGATGATGATCGGCACGTCGGTGATGCCGCGCAGCATCCGCAGCGCGTCCGAACCGTCCAGGTCGGGCAGACCGAGGTCGAGGACGACCAGGTCCGGCGTCTCGGCGGCGACCCGCCGCAGCGCGTCCAGCGCGGTGCCGACGGCGTGCACGGCGTGGCCCCGGTCGGCGAGGGAACGCAGCATCGCGCCGCGTACGACGTGGTCGTCTTCGACCAGGAGCACGGTGGCCACCCCAAGAACGTACTCGGCGTGGCAAGTTGATCGCGTTGCGGCACACCCCGCAACCGGGCAAGCTGGTACGACGATGTCGTTCACGCTCTTCGCCGACAGCCGCCTGGCGCTCGCCCGGGACGCCCTCGCCGGCCTGTCGGTCGGCGACGCTCTCGGCTCCCAGTTCTTCGTTCCCGGCGTGCGTCCGGCCGATCTCGCCGCCGGCCGCCTGCCCCCGCCACCGTGGCAGTGGACCGACGACACCGAGATGGCCTGCTCGGTGGTGGCGGCGCTCGCGGAGGCCGGCCGCATCGACCGGGACGCCCTCGCGCTCGCCTTCGCGTCTCGGTGCGAGCCGTACCGGGGCTACGGGCCGGGCGCGGTGCGGATCCTGCGGCTGATCCGCACCGGCACCCCGTGGCCGGTGGCCGCCGCGTCCGCCTTCGACGGGCAGGGCTCCTGCGGCAACGGGGCGGCGATGAGCGTCGGGCCGCTGGGCGCGTACTTCGCCGACTCGACCAGCCGCGGGGGGCGCCCGGGCCGGGCGGGGGCGGGGGGGGCCCCCCCCCCCCCCGCCCTGCTTGGGGGCGGGGGGCG
>NZ_JBFAMU010000743.1:0-1872 GCF_040656655.1 Micromonospora sp. NPDC049799 | reverse complement strand
GTTCGCGCCGGGGGCGCCGTGGACCCCGCCACCGGGATGCGCGGAGGCGCTGGCCAGGAACAACCGGTCCACCGGGGTGTCCGCGCGCCCCAGGCCGGGGATCGGCCGCAGGAACAGCTGCTGGTACGCGGCGGCGGTGCCACCGCCCAGCGCCCCACCGACCAGGCTCGGGTCGCCGGCCTCCAGGTCGGCCGGCCCGGCGACGTGCCGTCCCACGACCAGGCTGCGGAAGCCGGGTGCGGCCTCCTCCATCACCTGCTCCATCCGCTCGACGTGCGCGGCGATCTCCTCCGCCCGCCAGTTCCGCCGGAACGGCAGGTGGGTGTACGACCAGAGGGACTCGGTGCCGGGTGGCGAGTGGCTCGGGTCCGCCACCGTCATCTGCCCCACCAGCAGGAACGGGTCGCGGGGCACCTCGTTGCGGGCCAGTTCGGCGGCGTACGTGGTCAGGCCGTCGACGTCGGAGCCGAGGTGCACGGTGCCGGCCGGGGCCACGGCCCGGTTGGTCCACGGGACCGGCGCGGAGAGGGCCCAGTCGACCTTCAGCGTCGAGCCGTCCCACCGGAAGTGGGCCAGGTCCTCGACCAGGCGGGGCGGCAGCGCGCCCGCGCCCACCAGGTCCAGGTAGAGGGCCGGCGCCGGGACGTCCGCGAGCACCGCACGCCGGGCACGCCACAGCGCGCCGCCCACGGTGCGTACGCCCATCGCCCGACCCCGGGCGGTCAGCACCCGGTCGACCCGGGCGCCGTAGAGGATCCGGCCGCCGCGTTCGGTCAGCCGGGCCACCAGCGCGTCGGTGATCTTCTGCGCCCCGCCGTCCGGCACCGGCCAGCCGACCTGCTGGCCGAGCATCGCGAGCAACCAGCCGTACACGCCGGAGCCGGCCTCGTCCGGGGACAGGTCCGTGTGCAGGGCGCAGCCGGCCAGCAGGGCCGGGCCGCCCGGCCCGTCGAAGAGTTCGTCGCCGAGCTTGCGCACCGGCACGACGAGCCGCCGGGCCAGCCGCAGCGCCCCGGACACCCGCAGCCGGCGCAGCAGGGCCACACCGTCCCGCACGGGTGGGAAGGGTCGGGTGATGGCGCCCAGCATCGGCTCGGCTACCTGGCGCCAGTCGTCGTACGCGTTGAGCCAGCGTTTGCCGTCGCCCGGCGCGAACGCCTCCAGCGACGCCGCGGTCGTCTCCGGGTCGCGGTTGAGCACCGCCGCCCGACCGTCGGGCAGCAGGTGGGCCAGCACGTCCGGCGCGTGCCGCCAGCGCAGGCCGTAGCGGTCCAGCCCGAGGCCGTTCATCACCGGCGAGGCGTAGCCGAGGGGGTAGAAGGAGCTGTACAGGTCGCTGAGGTAACCGGGGGCGGTCACCTCGGCCGAACGGACCGCGCCGCCGGGGACGGCGGTGGCCTCCAGCACCACGACGTCCCACCCCGCGTCCGCCAGCAGGTTGGCGGCGACGAGACCGTTGTGGCCGGCCCCGACGACGACGGCATCCGCGCTCTCCGCGCCGGTCGAAGTCATCCCCTGTCCCTACCGCTCGGAATCATCCGATCCGCCTACCCGGCCTCCAACCGGGCGAAACGCGTTTGCCCTGTGCGGACCGGGGCATCCACTGCCGCATGTACACGGTTGCACAGCTCATTGGTGGAGTGTGGGGGGCCGGCGGCGAGGGGGGCGAGCTGGTCGTCCACGACCCGGCGGACGGTTCCCCGGTCAGCTCGGTGCCGGTGGCGACGGCGGACGAGGTCGGCAAGGCGGTGGAGGCGGCGCGCGGCGTCGTGGCGGAGTGGGCGGCGACCGCACCGGCGGAACGGGCGGCGGCCGTCGTTCTCGGCGGGCTGCTCGGACAGGTGCACGTGCAGCGGTACGCCCCGGCGATCC
>NZ_JBFAMU010000742.1:0-1873 GCF_040656655.1 Micromonospora sp. NPDC049799 | reverse complement strand
CGACCGGCTTGTTCTCCTCGTCGAGGACCCGGAAGCTGACCCGCAGGTGCGCGGGGAGCTTCTCGGTGTCCCAGCGCCACGGCCGGCTTGGCCGCCCTGGCGGCCGCCACGCTGGTGGTGACCGTGCTGTTCGCCACCACCGGCACGCAGGAGGGCCGGGACGAGGAGCGGGGGGCCCGGGAGCTGGCCGACGCGGTTCGCGCCGGTGGGCCCCGGGAGGTGTACGGGGACTACTGGACCTGCAACCGGTTGATCTTCAACACCGGCGAGGACGTGGTCTGCGGGGTCCTCGACGACGGGTTCACGCCCGGGCAGAACCGCTACTCGGCGTACTGGCGGCAGGTGGCGCGGGCCACCCGGCCGGGCTACGTGGTGGAGTCCGGTTCGGCGCTGGAGCGGAAACTGCGGCGGCTGCTCGGTGACCGGGCCGACGCGGCGCTGGTCGTCGAGGTCGGCGGGTATCGCGTGTACCACCCGGAGCAGCCGGTCCGGCCGTGGCGGTAGGGCCGGGCCGTACGCTGGCCGCAGCCGGCGTGCGCCGGGCCGACCGAGGAGTCCACCGATGCTCATCCTGCTGCCGCCGTCCGAGGGCAAGGCCGACGCCGGCACCGGCCGGCGGCTGGACCTGGCCCGACTCTCGTCGCCGGAGCTGACGCCGGCCCGAGAGGAGGTGCTGGCGGCGCTGGTCGCGCTGAGCACCTCGGGGGACGAGGAGGCGGCGCTGGCCGCGCTGGGGCTCAGCCCCGGCCAGCGGGGGGAGCTGCGGCGCAACGCCCGGCTGCGGGAGGCGGTGACCGCACCGGCGGAACGCCTCTACACCGGGGTCCTGTACGAGGCGCTCGACCTCGGCTCGCTGCCCGCCCCCGCGCTGCGGGCCGCCCGCCGGTCGGTGCTGATCAGCTCCGGCCTGTGGGGCGCGGTACGGCTCACCGACCGGATCCCGCCGTACCGCTGCCCGGTCGGGGGGAAACTGCCGTCAGTGGGTGCGCTGTCGACGTGGTGGCGGACGGCGCTGGCCCCGGCGATGACCGCCGCGGCGGGTACCGGGCCGGTGCTGGACCTGCGCTCCGGCGCGTACGCGGCCACCTGGACGCCGCGCGGCCCGGTGGCCGCCCGTACGGTGACCGTGCGGGTGCTGCACGAGCGCGACGTCGACGGTGTGCCCGTCCGGTCGGTGGTGAGCCACTTCAACAAGGCCACCAAGGGCCGGCTGGTCCGGGACCTGCTGCTCGCCGGCGCCCGCCCGCGTACCGCCGACGCTCTGGTGGCCGCCCTGCGGGACCTGAAGTACCGGGTCGAGGAGCAGCCGAGGCCGGCCGGCCGGCCACGCCAGGTCGACGTGGTCGTTTCCGAGCTGTAGGCCGCACCGCAAGATTTCCTCAAGGCTCGCCCGGATCGGTTTCGTCGGCGCGGCGCAGCCGCCACGGTAGGGGAACCACGAGCCGACGAGGAGCCCGAGGTGTCCCCCGAACCGATCCTGCTCGACCGGTCCCGCCCGCCGGTGACCCCGCCGCCGCTGGACTGGCTGACCCTGGCCGACGCGTTCGAGGCGGCCTGCCTGCTGCGCTGCATGACGCCGCCGGCCGGCTCGAATCCCCGGCGGCCCGCTCCGGTGCATCCGCCGATGACGGTGGAGTTCAACCGGGAGGAGGCGGCGCAGCGGATGCGGCAGCTGCTGGACCGGCTGGGCGTACCCGTCCGCCACGAGATGGCCGTGGGCGGACTGCGCCGCCGCTACGAACTGCACCGGATCTCCGTGCCGGCCGTGCACCGCACCGCGTACGCGCAGGTGGTGGAGGCCGGCTGGCGGCAGGGCCGCCGCGAGCTGCTGGGCGGACCGGTGCCCGGGGCTTCGACCGCGCGCCGGGTGTGG
>NZ_JBFAMU010000741.1:0-1880 GCF_040656655.1 Micromonospora sp. NPDC049799 | reverse complement strand
CGTAGCCGGCGGGCGCGGGTGGCGCAGGCGGGGCACTTGCTCTCTTGGGTGGCGCCGCAGGGCATGTCGATGACTTCGGTCTGCCCGGAGTCGAGCCACGCCGTAGGCGGCCCGGTCGATGGCGAGGGCCGCGCAGAGCCGGGCGGGTCCGCGCGCGAGATCGACGTCCCGGCGTACGGCGGCTCGCCGTTCCCGGGCCACGTCGAGGCCGTCGACCACCTCGCCGGCGCGCAGCAGCACCGCCGACGCCTCCCCGTCCGGGCCGGTCACCACGTTCACGCACCAGTGCATCCCGTACGTGAAGTACACGTACGCGTGCCCGGACGGGCCGAACATCACCGCGTTGCGCGGGGTACGGCCGCGGTGGGCGTGTGAGGCGGGGTCGCCCGCGGTGCCCGCGTACGCCTCGACCTCGGTGATCCGCACGGTCACTCCCCCGGCGGAGAGCCGGCAGCCGAGCAGGCCGCGGGCCGCCGGCACGACCGGGCCGGCGAGCAGATCGGCCAGGGCCGCGAGGTCGGCGGGTCGCCGGTCGGAGTACGTCACCACGGTCACCGACCCTATCCGGCCGTGACGCGGGTCGCCCGGCACTACTGATAAGGCGAGGCTTACCTTAGAGTGGGTGCCCGTGACACCCCTGTCCTCCCTGCTCCCGGCCGTCGGGGCGGTGCCGTTCGTCCGCGAACTGGCCGCCCACGGGGACCGTCCCGCCGTCATCACCCGGGACGGGGAGACCACGTACGCCGAACTCGCCGACCGGGTCGCGCGGACCGCCGCCCGGCTGGGTACGGCGCGCCGCCTGGTCCTGGTGGTCGGTGCGAACACGCTCGACTCGCTGGTGGCGTACCTGGCCGCGCTGCACGCCGGCCACCCCGTCCTGCTGGTGCCGGGCGGGCACGACGCGGCGGTGGCCTCCCTGGTGGCGGCGTACGACCCGGACGTGGTCGTCGGCCCGGCCGACGGCGGCTGGCGGATCGTGCAGCGGCGGGCCGCCTCCGCCCACGACCTGCACCAGGACCTGGCGCTGCTGCTCAGCACGTCCGGCTCGACCGGATCGCCGAAGCTGGTGCGGCTGTCGCACGCCAACCTCCAGGCCAACGCCGAGTCGATCGCCGGGTACCTGGGCATCCGGGACACCGACCGGGCGGCCACCACGCTGCCGCTGCACTACTGCTACGGCCTGTCGGTGGTCAACAGCCACCTCGCCCGGGGCGCGGCGCTGGTGCTGACCGACCTGTCGGTGGCCGACGGCTGCTTCTGGGAGCTGTTCCGGGCCACCCGGGCCACCACGTTCGCCGGGGTGCCGTACACCTTCGACCTGCTGGACCGGGTCGGCTTCGCCGGGATGGACCTGCCGCACCTGCGCTACGTCACCCAGGCCGGCGGCCGGCTCGCGCCGGAGCGGGTGGTGCGCTACGCCGAGCTGGGGCGACGGGCCGGCTGGGACCTCTTCGTCATGTACGGCCAGACCGAGGCGACCGCGCGGATGGCGTACCTCCCTCCGGACCTGGCGCTCGACCGCCCGACGGCGATCGGCGTGCCGGTGCCCGGCGGCGCCTTCCGGCTCGCGCCGGTCGCGGACCACGCGGACCCGGCGGTCGGTGAGCTGGTCTACGCTGGCCCGAACGTCATGCTGGGCTACGCCGAGTCCCCCGCCGACCTGGCGCTGGGCCGGACGATCGACGAGCTGCACACCGGCGACCTGGCCCGGCGCGGCGCGGACGGCCTGTGGGAGATCGTCGGCCGGCGCAGCCGGTTCGCCAAGATCCTCGGCCTGCGGATCGGGTCCAACGTGATGCCGGGGATGAGCAGCGTGGCCAGCCAGAAGGCCAACGCCGTCGTGGCCAGCCGGATCAGCAGCCCTTTCAGGAAACCCATGG
>NZ_JBFAMU010000740.1:0-1884 GCF_040656655.1 Micromonospora sp. NPDC049799 | reverse complement strand
CGACGCGACGCGGTCTCCGCGGGCGGCGGGTCGGCCAGCACCCCGTGGTGGCGCAGCGCCCACCGGTAGAAGTCGGTCATCCGCAGGGGCCCGCGCCGGACGCGGTCTGCCCAGGCGGCGAAGTCGGCGCGGTCGGTGAGGAATCCGCGCGGTGGCAGGACCGTCAGCCCGTCGACGGTACGCGCGAAGGCCAGCGCCGACCGGGACGGCGGGTGGACCAGCTCGACCGGTTCGCCGACCTTCGCCAGCGCCTCGCGGAAGGTGTCGGTGCGCAGCAGCAGCGCCCGGTCGCCCAGCTCGGCGGCCCGGTGCCGCAACGCGGAGAGGATGAGGTGGGCCTTCTGCCGGTGCAGTGTCCGGCGCCGGAACAGCCCGTGGGCCTCCACGAGCAGCACCGGTTGGTCCGGGTCGTCGAGGAAGTGCGGGCCGAGCTGGTCGGCGAGCAACCATCGGCGGCGCGGCATGGCCCGATTCTGCCGGCCGGCGGCATCATGCGCCCGCCGCGCGCGCATGTCGTCCGGGGCCTTCGGTGTGTCGCCGGTCACGTTCCGGTCGCGGCTGCCGAGCGCAGTTCCCGCCGGCGTGCCACCACGGTGACCGTGACCAGCCCGAACAGCAGCGCCGCGACGAGCGTCACCGGCTCCGGCCCGAACGGGGTGAGCAGCACCAGCACGGCGGTCGCGGGGAATGCCGTCGTCTCCCGGCCCTGCCGTTGCCGGCGGACGTGCAGCACCCAGATGGTGAGCAGGTACACGGCGACCGGGATCGCCGTGGCGTAGCCGACGGTCACCGGGCCGACCGCCGCGAGGTCGCGCTGCCGGTCGACGGCGACGGCCAGGCCGGCGCCCACCGCCGCGACGGCCGCGAACACCACGTAGTGCCCGTAGCCCCAGGCCAGCGCGGCGGGCAGCCGCTTCGGCACCTCGATCCGCCGGTCGAAGTAGAGCCACCAGAGCGAGAAGACGATCACCGTGCCGGCCGCGGCGAGGGGCCACAGGCCCTCGTCGCCGGCGTCCACGCCGGTCTGCACCGCCACCGAGGTCTCCAGCACCACCTCGCCGAGCACGATGAGGGTGAACAGGCCGTACCGATCGGCGATGTGGCCGGGATGCCACGGCGTGACCCCGGACCGCTCGGCGACCGCCGGCACCAGCATCTCGGCCAGGACCAGCACCAGGAACGTCGGCGCCTCCCAACCCTCGGGCAGCAGCAGCCGCAGCAGCCAACCGGCCTGCACCACGGTGACCCCGATCGCGAAGCGCCGGGTGGTGACGCGGTGCTCCGGGTCGCCGATCGACGCCCGCGACCAGTGCACGACGGCGGCGAGCCGCATCACGACGTACCCGTAGGTGATGGTGGCGAGGTCGCCGCTGAACGCCGACGGCACGCCGGCGGCCAGGATCAGCGCCCCGGTGATCTGCACCAGAGTGGTGAGGCGGTAGACGTCGTCGTCGGTGTCGTACGCCGACGCGAACCAGGTGAAGTTCATCCAGGCCCACCAGATGGCGAAGAACACCATCAGGTAGCGGGCCACCGCCTGCCCCACGTGGTCCGCGGACACCTCGTGGTGCAGGTTCGCCGTGGCCTGGGCCACCGCCACCACGAAGCACAGGTCGAAGAAGAGTTCCAGCGGGGTGACCGGACGGTGCTCCTCGTCGCGGCGCCGGCCCACCATGGGCCGGTACCACGGCCGCAGCCCGGTCGTCGCCACCGCAGACTCCTCGCGCCCATGGCCGGGTGCCGGACGCGGCGGACCGACCGCCCTCACGATAGGCGGGTCGGTGGTCGTCGCGGGTCAGTTCGCCGAAGGTACCGCCGACCCGGGGGACCGGGGCGCGGGGAGCGCCACGGCGGTGTCGCCCCGCTCCAGCACGCGCAGGCCCG
>NZ_JBFAMU010000739.1:0-1891 GCF_040656655.1 Micromonospora sp. NPDC049799 | reverse complement strand
CCGGCGCCGGGACGAGACCGGCTCGGCCGCCGGAGCCGCCGGGGCGGCCGTGGCCACGGCCTTGACCTTCTCCCCCGCACCACCGGCGCGCGGCTTCTCCGGCACCGGCTCGGTGTGGATGACCAGGCCCCGGCCCTTGCAACACTCGCAGGGCTCGCTGAACGCCTCCAACAGGCCGGCGCCGATCCGCTTCCGGGTCATCTGCACCAGGCCCAGCGAGGTGATCTCGGTGACCTGGTGCTTGGTGCGGTCCCGGCCCAGGCACTCGGTCAGCCGCCGCAGCACCAGCTCGCGGTTGGACTCCAGGACCATGTCGATGAAGTCGATCACCACGATGCCGCCGATGTCGCGCAGCCGCAGCTGACGGACGATCTCCTCGGCCGCCTCCAGGTTGTTCCGGGTCACCGTCTCCTCCAGGTTGCCCCCGGAGCCGGTGTACTTGCCGGTGTTGACGTCGACGACGGTCATCGCCTCGGTCCGGTCGATCACCAGCGAACCACCGGAGGGGAGGAAGACCTTGCGGTCCAGCCCCTTGATGATCTGCTCGTCGATCCGGTACTCGGCGAAGACGTCGGTGGTGCCGACGTGCCGGCGCAGCCGGGCGACCAGGTCCGGCGAGACGTGCGACAGGTACGACTCGACCATGTCGTACGACTGCTCGCCCTCGATGATCAGCTCACGGAAGTCCTCGTTGAAGAGGTCCCGGACCACCCGGATGACCAGGTCCGGCTCCTCGTAGAGCAGCACCGGGGCACCGCCCTCGGCGGCCTTGGCCTGGATGTCCTCCCACTGGGCCTGGAGCCGCTTGACGTCGCGGGCCAGCTCGTCCTCGCTGGCGCCCTCGGCGGCGGTCCGGACGATCACGCCCGCTCCATCCGGAACGAGCTTCTTCAGCACGTCCCGCAGCCGCTTGCGCTCGTTGTCCGGCAGCTTCCGGCTGATGCCGGAGGCGTTGCCGTTGGGCACGTAGACGAGGTGCCGGCCGGAGAGCGCGATGTGGCTGGTCAGCCGCGCGCCCTTGTGCCCGATCGGGTCCTTGGTGACCTGCACCAGCACCGAGTCGCCGGACTTGAGGGCCTGCTCGATCGAGCGCGCCCGACCCTCCAGGCCGCTGGTGTCCCAGTTGACCTCGCCCGCGTACAGGACGGCGTTGCGACCGCGCCCGACGTCGACGAAGGCCGCCTCCATGCTCGGCAGGACGTTCTGCACCTTGCCGAGGTAGACGTTGCCCGCCATCGTGCCGGAGGAGTTCCGGGTGACGTAGTGCTCGACCAGCACACCGTCCTCCAGGACGGCGATCTGCGTACGGTCGCCGCGCTGGCGGACGGCCATCACCCGGTCGACCGCCTCCCGGCGGGCCAGGAACTCGGACTCGCTGAGGATCGGCGGGCGGGTACGACGCTGCTCCCGGCCGTCCCGGCGGCGCTGACGCTTGGCCTCCAGCCGGGTCGAGCCGGAGACGCCCTGCACCTCGTCGACGGTCTTGCGGGGCTCCCGGATCTTGACGACGGTGGGCACGCCGTCGTCGGCACCGCCCTCGACGTCACCGGCACCCCGGCGGCGACGGCGACGGCGGCGACGGGTCATCCCGTCGCCCTCGCCCTCGCTCTCGGCCTCTTCGTCCTCGGCCTCGGCCTCTTCCTCCTCGGCCTGCGCGGCCTCCTCGGACTCCTCGTCCTCGGTGTCGTCCGCGCCACCCTTGCCACGGCCACGGCCGCGACGACCACGACGACGCCGGCGGCGGGCCGCCGCGCTCTCGTCCTCGTCCTCGTCGCCGGCCTCCTCCTCGGCCTCCTCGGTGGGCTCCTCCTCGGCTTCGACGGGCTCCACCGCCTCGACCTGCTCGGCCTCGCGGCGACCCCGCCGGCGGCGGCGCGACGGCTCGGCCGGC
>NZ_JBFAMU010000738.1:0-1894 GCF_040656655.1 Micromonospora sp. NPDC049799 | reverse complement strand
GCGCGGCGTCCAGGGTCCGGCGGGCGGTGTCGAGGTGGGACCGGGCCGCCCGGTGGGCCGCCACCGCCTGCCCGTACGCCGACGCGAGCCTGCCCACTTCCCGTGCTCCCGTCGCCTCGCCCCGCCTGGTCCCGGGAAACCCTAGCCGACCCCACCGACGCCGGGACAGTCCGAAGCGGACGCGCCGCCGAAGGACACGCCGGGTCAGCGGCCGGGCGCCGGGACGACGGCGCAGGAGGCCGGTTGGGGCCGGTCGCCGGTACCGCAGTGGTACACCTCGACGGGTTCCGTCGCCACGTCGGGCACCCGCTCGACCCGCAGGAGAGCGAGTCGCTTGTCCACCGGCTCGCCGGAGTCCGGCGGGTACCGGATCAGTCCGGCCACCCCCGGGTAGCCCGGGCCGGCGTTCTGCCGCAGCACCTCGGCGTGCACGGCGACGGGATTGACCGAGGTCGGCTCCCAGCGTTGCCGCGGGCCGGCGTGGTGCAGCCGGGCGGCCAGGCTCTCCAGCGCCCGCACCATCATCATCGACGCGTCGTAAGCGAGGCTGACCCGCTCGCCGACGGGGTGCGGGCGGTCCGGTCGGCAGCGCGGCGGGTCGAGCAGGTCGCCGGCCTGGATCCAGGTGAGGAAGCTGGACCGGGCCTCGTCCCGCCGGTCCTGAGCGGCCCGCAGCGCGGCGCAGGTGCCGAGCGCGGCCTTGGACACGTACGTGACCGGCACGTTGCCCGGCGCGGCGGCCCGCAGGCCCGGGTTGGCCATGTAGCGGTTGACCGAGTCGTCGCCGACCAGGTGTTTCGGCGGGTCGTCGCCGCACTCGCGCAGCGCGCGGAGGAACCCGTCGAACTCCGACCACCGGCCGGCGTAGAAGAGCAGGCCGTCGAAGCCGCACTCGGCGGTCAGCCGACGGCCGGTCCGCCACTCCTCCAGCCGGGTGAGCCGGGGCCCGAACCGCTGCTTCAGCCCGTCCAGGAGGGTGCCGACGTAGAGGTCCTCGGCCAGCGGGCTGTTCTCCCGGTGGTCCAGTAGACGTGCGTCTCGTCCACCTTCAGCACCTGGCGGGCGTACTCGTCGACCATCTCGACCTGGTCGGCGTTGGGCGCGGAGACCTGGAGGTAGAGCCGCGAGTTGGCGTCGATGCGGTCGGCCGACAGGGTCGGTGCGAGCACGGGCAGCCCGATCCGGTTGAGTTCCCGCAGTGCCCGGGCGGTGCTGGCGCGGCTCTCCACCAGACCGACGACGCCGAGGACCGTCGGGTCGTCGCGGGCCAGCTCGGCGAGCATCGCCACGGCACGGTCCGCGTGGCGCATCTGCCGGCCGCCGTTGGCGACCACGATCCGCAGCAGCGCCGCGCCGTCGGCGCCCGCGGACTCCTTCAGCAGCGCGTACTGCGCCGTCGCCATCCCCTCCAGTTCCTCCCGCTCGGACACGTAGGACTCCTCGTCCGCGCGGGTCCGGTTGCCGGTGAGCGTGCCCAGGTAGACCAGGGTCAGGTAGGGCCGGCGGTGGTGGCTGCGTTCCCAGACCTCCTCGGCGGCGCGGTTCTGCGCGAAGATCCGCTCCTGGACGGTCCGCAGCGCGTCCTGTCCCGGGTCGTCGTTGAAGATTTGGGCCGCGCTGTCGCTGTAGCCGACGCACTCCCCCTCGGCCAGTTCCACCGCGATCCGGCCACCGGTCGGCGAGGGGTGGCAGTCCGGTCCCCAGCGGGTGCCGGCCCACGCGCCACCGGCGGCCAGCAGCGTCAGGGCCACCGCCGCCGGCAGGAACCGCCGCGACCACCACGGCGGTTCGGGCGCGCTGAAGGGGCGCAGGCCACCGCGTGGGCTGACCCGCAGAGACGCTACCGGCACCCGGAGACAGAAAGGCCTCCCGTGCACCCGGCAGAGCTCGCTTA
>NZ_JBFAMU010000737.1:0-1898 GCF_040656655.1 Micromonospora sp. NPDC049799 | reverse complement strand
CTACACGCGGATCGTGAAGACCGGCCCGCGCAAGGGTGACGCCGCCCCGATGGCGATCATCGAGCTGGTCGAGGAGCTGCAGGTCGCGGCGCCGACCGTTCGCCGCCGCCGGCCTCACCGCCGCCGAGGGCGTCACCACCGCGATGGTCTACGGCGCCTTGGTACTGGTGGCGAGCCTGCCCGGTGCCGCCGTCCTGCTGGTCCGCCGTGTACCCGTGCCCGCCGGCACCGTCTGACGAGGAGTCCGATGTCCGAACACCGCCCCGCCGCCACGGTCCGCAACCAGGTCATGGTCCCGCTGCGCTTCCCGGACGGCTACGCCACCCGCGCCCGCGTCTTCTCCTTCGCGGGCCTGGTCGACGGCCGTGAGCACCTCGCCCTCGGCCTCGGCGACCGCGCCGAGGCGGACCCGCCGTCCGGTGGGCTGCCGCTGGTCCGTCCGCACAGCGAGTGCCTGACCGGCGACGTGTTCGGCAGCCAGCGCTGTGACTGCGGTCCCCAACTGCGTGAGGCGGTGGAGCGCATCGCCACCGCCGGCGGCTACCTGCTCTACCTGCGTCAGGAGGGCCGCGGCATCGGCCTGTACGCCAAGCTCGACGCGTACGCGCTCCAGGACGCCGGCCTGGACACCTACGAGGCCAACCTCGCCCTCGGGCGCCGGGAGGACGAGCGGGACTACACCGTCGCCGCGCAGATGCTCGCCGCGCTGGGCGTGGACCGGGTCGCGCTGCTGAGCAACAACCCGGACAAGGCCGCCCAGCTCGACCGGCTCGGCGTACGCGTCGCGGAGCGTGTGTCCACCGGCCTGTTCCTGTCCCCGGCGAACGCCGACTACCTGGCGGCCAAGGCCAGTCGCGGCGAGCACGTCCTCGACCTTCCGTTCGTCCCGTGACCACCCGCCCGTACGTGCTGCTGAGCTGCGCCACGTCGCTCGACGGCTACCTGGACGACGCCACCGACCAGCGGCTGCTGCTGTCCAACCCGGACGACCTGGACCGGGTCGACGAGGTGCGGGCGGGCTGCGACGCGATCCTGGTCGGTGCGACCACCGTCCGCCGCGACGACCCCCGGTTGCTGGTGCGGTCCGCCCGACGGCGGGCCGAGCGGGTCGCCGCCGGCCGGCCGGCCTCGCCGACGCGGGTCACCCTGACCGGCTGCGGTGACCTCGACCCGACGGCCCGGTTCTTCACCGTCGGCGACACCGAGCGGATCGTCTACTGCGCCTCGTCGGCGGTGGAGAAGACCCGGGACCGGCTCGCCGGCCTCGCCGTCGTCGTCGACGCGGGCGAGCCGGTCGACCCGGCGCGGACGCTGGACGACCTCGCCGCCCGAGGCGTACGCCGGTTGATGGTGGAGGGTGGCGTCAGCGTGCACGCCCAGTTCCTCACCGCGGGGCTCGCCGACGAGCTGCACCTCGTGGTCGCCCCGTTCTTCGTCGGCGACCACCGGGCTCCCCGGTTCGCCGGCGAGGGCCGTTTCCCCTGGCACGCGGAGCGACGGGCCCGGTTGGCGGAGGTCCGCCAGATCGGCGACGTGGTGCTGCTGCGCTACGCCCTCTCCGACCGCTGCCCCGGCTGACCGCCTCCGGACCGGTGTCGTCGGCCCGCCGGTCGTCGGCGGCCGGGGAATCCCGCCCGCCGGCGGCGTTCACGCCGGGGCCAGGCCGAGCGCGTCGTCCACCCGGTCCAGCACCGCGACGTCGTCCTGGCCGACGCCGCGCAGCAGGTCGATCGCCGTCGCCCGGATCTGGCCGACGATCATGGTCAGCGGCAGTGGCGGGTCCGACCGCAGGAGTCGCGCGGCGATCCGCACCGCCTCCAGGGCCGCCGCGTCGGCCCGTGCGGCGTGCCGTTCGGCGTCGTGCCCGCTCACGCCCGTGGCCAGCGCCTCACCCGCCG
>NZ_JBFAMU010000736.1:0-1900 GCF_040656655.1 Micromonospora sp. NPDC049799 | reverse complement strand
GGCTGCAACCCGCCGCCCCCGACGCCGACGACCTGCCGGACCCGCTGGGTGGGTCCGCCGCCGACTTCCGGCGCTGCGCCGAGGAGATCGAGCGCGTGATGCGGCCCCTCGCGGCGCTCATCGGGACAGCCGGGTGAGTTCCTGCGTCCGGTCGCCGACGTCGCCGGGGTCCAGGTGCTCGGCGTGCCGGGGCCCGGCGCCCCGCTCGGCGTGCGCGGGCGTCGTCTCGGCGGCCGCGACGACCCGGTACGCCTCGTACTGGTACGCGTCGGCCTTCGGCACCTTCGCCATGTTGAGCACGCAGCCGAGCAGCCGGACGGAGACCGAGTGCAGTGACCGCGCTGCCGCGGCGACCTGCGACCGGGACGTCCGGCCCTGCTGGGTGACCAGCAGCGCGCCGTCGGCCTGCACGGCCACCACGACGCCGTCGGTCACGGCGAGCAGCGGCGCCGTGTCGATGATGACGATGTCCGCCGACTCACGGAGCGCGAGCAGCAGGTCCGCCATGGCCTTGGAGCCGAGCAGTTCGCTCGGGTTCGGTGGGGCCGAGCCGCTGGGCAGCACCAGGAGCGACTTGTCGCCCCAGCGCTGCACCACGTCGCCCACCCCGACGTCGCCGACCAGCACGTCGGTCAGGCCGACCCCGGCGTCCAGCCCGAGGTAGTCGCCGACCTTCGGGCGGCGCAGGTCGGCATCCACGAGCAGGACCCGCCACCCCGCCTCGGCCAGCGCGATCGCCAGGTTGCAGGACAGGGTCGTCTTCCCCTCGCCCTGGAGGGCGCTGGTCACGGCGATGACCCGGGCGGGCTCGTGCACGTCGACGAAGCGCAGGTTCGTCCGCAGCTTGCGGACCGCCTCGGCCCGGGCCGAGTTCGCCGCGTCACCCACGATCAGCGGCGACGCCTTCGCGCTGCCCTCGAACGGAATCTCGCCCAGCAGCGGGCCGCCGGTGGCGCGCTGGAGACCCGCCGCGTCCCGCATCCGCACGTCGGCGAGTCCACGCAGGATCGCCAGGCCCACGCCGGCGAGCAGACCGAGCAGACCGCCGAGGGTGAAGTTGCGGACCGGCTGGGGGGACACCGGGGTGGACGTGACCCGCGGCCCACTGACCACCTCGATACGGATCGGCCCGGCCTTGCCGTCGGAGGTCATCTCGACCTTCCCGACCAGCTCGACGAACTTGGCCGACAGGGTCTCGGTCACCCGCAGGGCGCGGTTCTGGTCGGTGTCGGTCACCGACGCGCGCAGCAGGACGGTCCCGGCCTCGGTGGAGGTGGAGACACGCCGCTGGACCTGCTCGGCGGTCAGTCCGACCGGGTTGTCGGCGACGACGCTCTGCGCGAGCCGGTCGCTGGTCAGCAGCTCGGCGTACGACTTCACGCGCTGCTGGAGGAACAGGCCGCCCTGGTAGGCGTCGGTGACGCCCTGGCTCGGTGTGGTGACGAAGAAGGTCACCGAGGCGACGTACCGGGGCTGGGCCCGGACGGTGACGAGGGTGGTCACGCCGAGCGCGACCATGACCGTGAGGAGCACGATCCACCAGTGGCGACGCACCAGGCGGAGTTGGCGGTACAGGTCCATCAGGCGCGCCTCCGTACCAGGCCGGTAACGCCAAAGAACTTCACGAAAACCCCCAAGGTCGACTTAATCTCGTGAAACCATTAAAGCGCCTCATGCGCCTTATGTCCGGAGTTACGCATTTTCGCCAAGGGCTGCGCTCCGCATTACCAACCCCGCGGAGCGAGGCAGGGTGTCGGTACGACGGAAATTGAGTCGACGGTTCTCGAACGCGGGCACGTGACGTACCGGCGGAGGGTCTTCAGGTGGTGCGGTGCGCGGCGGACGGACGCCGGGCCGTGCGGGGGTCACGCGGGCGGCGGGCCGCGAAGGGAACGGCGGC
>NZ_JBFAMU010000735.1:0-1911 GCF_040656655.1 Micromonospora sp. NPDC049799 | reverse complement strand
CGGCCGTGCACGCGCTGCGCGGGGTCAGCCTCACCGTCGCGCCCGGCGAGCTGGTCGCCGTCATGGGCCCCTCCGGATCGGGCAAGTCGACCCTGCTGGCCCTGGCCGGCGGCCTGGACAGCCCGAGCGCCGGCCAGGTCGTCGTGGACGGCCAGGTGCTCGGCGACCTGGACCGGCGCCGCCTCGCCCGGCTGCGTCGCCGTCGGGTCGGCTACATCTTCCAGGACCTCAACCTGATCGCCAGCCTCACCGCGGTGGAGAACGTCGCGCTCCCCCTGGAACTGGACGGGACCGGCGTACGACCGGCCCGCCGTCTCGCCCTCGACGCGCTGGCCGAGGTGGGCCTGCCCGACCTGGGCGACCGCTTCCCGGACCAGCTCTCCGGCGGCCAGCAGCAGCGGGTCGCCATCGCCCGGGCCCTGGTCGGCGAGCGCCGCCTGGTCCTCGCCGACGAGCCGACCGGTGCACTGGACTCGCAGACCGGCGAGGCCGTGCTGCACCTGCTGCGCCGACGGGTCGACGCCGGGGCGGCTGGGGTGCTGGTCACCCACGAGGCCCGACACGCCGCGTGGGCGGACCGGGTGGTGTTCCTGCGGGACGGGGTACTGGTCGACTCGACCGCGCCCCTGGGCGACGTGGCGCAACTGCTCACCGGCAGCGGTCGGTGAGGCCGGACCGGCTCACCGGCACGGCCGGATCGTGGCGGGTCGCGCTCCGGGTGGCCCGGCGGGAGGTGCGGCGGGCGCGCGGGCGTACGGCGTTGATCCTGGTGATGATCGTCCTGCCGGTGCTGGGCCTGTCGTTCACCGCGGCGACCTGGGACATGTCGGAACTCACCCGGGCGGAACGGATCGACCGCCAACTCGGCGTCGCCGACGTGGAACTGCTGCCGGCCATGGCGGAGCCGATCGTGCAGACCGCGTGGGGTGACGGGTGGGGCCCCCGCGACGGCGAGAGCGCGGTGGCCGGCCCGGTCGATCCCGCGACGGCTGCCGGACTGCTCCCGGCCGGGTCCCGGGTGCTGCCCGTGCAGCGACAGACCTACTTCGAGGCCCTGGTCGGCGACCGTGTCGACGACACCGTGGCGGCCCGGGCCGTCGACCTGACCGACCCGCTCGGACGCGGGCTGGCCCGGTCCCTGCGCGGCCGGGCTCCGGTGGGCTCCGACGAGATCGCGGTCAACGACGCCGCGTCGGACCGGTTGAGGGTCCGCCTCGGGGGTCGGGTGACGTCCGGGGACGGCTCGCGCACCTGGACGGTCGTCGGGGTGGTCGAGTTCCCGGACCAGCTGGGCCCGGTCGTGGCGCTGCCGCCGGAGGCACCGGCACGACCGGGAGGCGCCGAGACCACCCTGCTGGTCGACCTGCCCGGCGCCGTCGACGCCGACCTGGTCCGGCGGCTCAACGACCACGGCTTCGTGGTGCAGGCCCGGATTCCCGTGCCAGGTCCGCCGCCCGGGACGGAGGCCCGGTACGGGAACTTTCCCTCGGCGATGGACCTGGAGGGCATGAGCACCGCCGTGCTCGTCGGCGGGCTCGGGCTGCTGGAGGTCGTGCTGCTCGTCGGGCCCGCCTTCGCAGTGGGCGTACGCCGGCGGCGGCGGGACCTGGCGCTGGTCGCGGTGGCCGGTGGGGACGCCGTCCACCTGCGCCGGATCGTCCTGGCCGACGGGCTGGTGCTGGGTGCGGTCGGCGCCGCCGTGGGCGTGCTGCTCGGCGTCGCCGCGGCCGTGGCGTTCCGTCCGCTGAGCGAGCGGTACCTGTTCCAGGCGCGCTTCGGCGGGTACCGCTTCATGCCGGAGGCGCTGCTGCTGATCGCCGCCGTCGCGGTCCTGGCCGGGGTGCTCGCCGCGCTGGTGCCGGCGTGGACGGCCGCCCGGCAGGACGTGGTGGCGGGACTGGCCGGGCGGCG
>NZ_JBFAMU010000734.1:0-1920 GCF_040656655.1 Micromonospora sp. NPDC049799 | reverse complement strand
CGCGCGGTGGCCGGCGGCCCGCGTGCGCGGCCTGGACTCCTCGCCGGAGATGGTCGCCCGCGCCGCCGCCGTCACCACGGTCAGCGTCGCCGAGGGTGACGTCCTGCACTGGCGGCCCGACCCCGACACCGACGTCGTGGTCTGCAACGCGGTGCTCCAGTGGGTGCCCGACCACCGGCGCCTGCTCACCCGGTGGGCCGCCGAGCTGCCCGCCGGCGCGTGGCTCGCGGTGCAGGTGCCCGGCAACTTCGACGCGCCGTCGCACCGGGCGCTGCGCGAGGTCGCCGCGCGGCCCGCCTGGCGCGACACGCTCGCCCCGCTGCTGCGCGAGGCACCGGTCGACGACCCGGTCGGCTACGCCACGCTGCTGACCGCCGCCGGCTGCGCCGTCGACGCCTGGGAGACTACCTACGTGCACCTGCTGCCGGCCCGCGCCGACGCGGACCACCCCGTCCTGTCGTGGATGGAGGGGACCGCGCTCCGGCCGGTCCGCGCGGCCCTGGACGCCGCCGGCTGGTCCGACTTCCGGACCGAGCTGGGCGTACGGCTCACCGAGGCGTACCCGGTGCGGCAGGGTCGGGTGTACTTCCCGTTCCGACGCGTCTTCGTCGTCGCCCGAACCGGCGCCCGTGCCGAGGAGAACAAGTGACCGACCTGCCCACGTTCATCGCCGGACTGCCCAAGGTGGAGCTGCACGTGCACCACGTCGGCTCCGCCTCACCCCGGATCGTCGCCGAGCTGGCCGCCCGGCACGAGGGGCGTACGCCGGTGCCGGCCGACCCGGCGGCGCTCGCCGACTACTTCGTGTTCCGCGACTTCGCGCACTTCATCGAGCTGTACCTGAGCGTCGTGGACCTCGTCCGCGACCCGGAGGACGTCTGGATCCTCACCCACGAGGTGGCCCGGGAGCTGGCCCGCCAGCAGGTCCGCTACGCCGAGCTGACCGTGACGCCGTACTCGCACGTGCACCGGGGGATCCCGGCGCCGGCGTTCTGCGAGGCGATCGAGGACGCCCGCAAGCGGGCAGCGGCCGACTTCGGCATCGAGCTGCGCTGGTGCTTCGACATCCCCGGCGAGGCCGGCCTGCCGGCGGCCGAGGAGACGCTGCGCATCTCGCTGGAGGAGCGCCCGGACGGGCTGATCAGCTTCGGGCTCGGCGGCCCGGAGATCGGCGTGCCGCGACCGCAGTTCAAGCCCTACTTCGACCAGGCGCGGGCGGCCGGCCTGCGCTCCGTGCCGCACGCCGGGGAGACCACCGGCCCGCAGACCGTCTGGGACGCGCTGCGCGACCTGGGCGCCGAGCGGATCGGGCACGGGATCTCCGCCGCCGAGGACCCGGAGCTGCTGGCGTACCTGGCGGAGCACCGGATCGCCCTGGAGGTCTGCCCGACCTCCAACGTGCGCACCCGCGCCGTCGCCACGATCGACGAGCACCCGCTGCGGCGGCTGGTCGACGCCGGCGTACTGGTCACCGTCAACTCCGACGACCCGCCGATGTTCGGCACCACCCTCAACGACGAGTACGCGGTGGCCGCCCGGCTGCTCGGCGTCGGCCCGGAGGGTCTGGCGGCACTGGCCAAGGACGCCGTGTCCGCGTCCTTCCTCGACACCGGCGGGAAGCAGCGGATCAGCGCGGAGATCGACGCGTACGTGGCCACCGGTCGATGAGGGGAGTGGCGCGCGGCGGGAGCAGGTGTGGGGGACCGTCTCTCCCGCCGCGCGCACGGCTCCACCGGCCGGGTGGGTACGTGGGCGGTGGCCGGTGGAACTGATGGGTTCTGGTTCGATCCTGACAGCCGCCGGTCGGTCCGCCATAGGGGTTAACCGTCATCTAAGGAAGACTTGACCGGCCCCACAGCCTGCCGCCGGCGGAGCGTCAGGCGTCGGTGGAGCGGGGGCGCGGCCAGCGCCGGCCGCCGC
>NZ_JBFAMU010000733.1:0-1924 GCF_040656655.1 Micromonospora sp. NPDC049799 | reverse complement strand
GTGCCGGCGGTGGTGCCGGCGGAGGACCGGCCCGTCGAGCCGGCCGCGGCACCGGTCCCGGTCGGGCGCTGACGACCGCGCGGCACCCACCGGACGCTACGGTCGGGGCATGGTCACCGTCGAGGACGTTCGTGCCCTGGCGCGGACCCTGCCCCGCAGCAGCGAACACCTGATCCGGGACCGGGTGAAGTTCCGGGTCGGGTCGATCGTGTACGTCGCCTTCTCCCGGGACGAGACCACGATGGGCTTCGGTTACCCGAAGGAGGAGCGCGACGCCCTCGTCGCCACCGAACCACACCTGTTCTTCCTGCCCGGCCCGTCCGACCTGCGCTTCAACTGGGTGTGCTGCCGTCTCACCCCGCTGCCGCACGACCGCATGACGGATCTCGTCACCGAGGCGTGGCGGATGGTCGTACCGAAGTTCCTCGCCCGCCAGCGGCTCGGCTGCTGATCCTTACCAACCGCTACCACACAGCGAGGACCTGGCCGACTGACCGGATGTCTCGGCGCCCAGCCGGTGCTCCCGCGGGCTCACCCCCCGGACACGCTTGAAGGCGGTGCTCAACGCGAACGCGCTGCCGTAGCCGACCTGCCGGGCCACCGCCGCCACCGTGGTCTCGTCCTCGCGCAGCAGGTCGGCGGCGAGGTCCAGCCGCCAGTTGGTCAGGTAGGTCATCGGGCCCTCGCCGAGCAGGGCGGTGAAGCGCCGGGACAGGGCCGCGCGGGAGACCCCGACCTTCGACGCCAGGTTCACCACCGTCCACGGGTACGACGGCCGAGCGTGCAGCAGCCGGATCGCCGGGCCCACGACGGGGTCGTGCTGCGCGTGGTACCAGCCGGCGGCGGGCGCCCCCGCACCGGACAGCCAGGACCGCAGGACGCTCATCAGGAGCAGGTCGAGCAGGCGGTCCAGGATCAGCTCCTGACCCGGCTCGTCGCGGCCGAGGTGCCGGCCCAGCAGCTCGACCAGGGGCGCGTCGGCCGCCTCCGTCGCACGGGTGAGGACCGGGGGCAGCAGCCGCAGCAGCCGGCGGCTCAGCTCGCTGTCGACCTGGTACGTCCCGCTGAGCATGACGACGTCCCCGTCCTCCTCTCCCCAGGTCCGGATGCCCAGCCGCATCGCCTCGGCCAGGTCCCGCCCCTGCGGGCTCGTGCACCGTTGGTCGGGGTGCACGACGACCCGTACCGGGCGGCCCGGCTCGTCGGCGAGGGTGTAGCGGTCGGGCCCGCGCAGCAGGGCGACGTCGCCTGGCTCGATCCGCGCCGGTTCGCCGCCGTCGGGCACGATCCAGGCGTGCCCACGGACCATCGTGACCAGCGACAGGGGCGCCCGGTCCTCGATCCGGACCGACCAGGGCGGGGTGAGGATCGAACGGAGCAGGAAGGCTCCCCGTGCCCTCGGCTGGTCGAGCAACGCGGCGAGTGCGTCCATCGCCACATGCTAGACGGGCCCGGACCCCGCCCACCGGCACGCGGCACGCTCGCGCATGCGACCGAGTCGCCCGGACATGGCCCCGGCCGTGCCGGCGGCCTACCGTACGGCTCGACACGGTGGTGCTGGTCGGAGGAGGAGACACATGGCGACGGCGGTACTGGTTCTCGCGACGGTGACGACGGGCCTGATGGCCGGGCTCTACCTCGGGTTCTCCGTCGCGGTGATGCCCGCGCTGGCCCGGGTCGACGACGCGACCTTCGTCCGGGTCATGCAGCGGATCAACGACGCCATCCAGAACCCGCTGTTCGGTCTGGTCTTCGTCGGCGCGCTGGTCGCCGGCGGCGCCGCCGCCTGGTGGCACCTCGACCGCGGCGACGTGCGCTGGTGGGTCCTCGCCGGCGCCGTCGGGTACGCGGTCACGGTGGCGGTCACGGTCGCGGCGAACATCCCGCTGAACAACCGCCTGGACCGGGCCGGGCCGGTCGACCG
>NZ_JBFAMU010000732.1:0-1925 GCF_040656655.1 Micromonospora sp. NPDC049799 | reverse complement strand
GGCGTCCAGTCCCCGGCCCATCGTCGACAGGCCGACGGGGCTGGCCCGCAGCGCCGTGTCCAGGCCGTCGGTGGGCACCCGCACGAGCGCGTGCCGCGCGGCGAGGGGTGCCAGCGCCGCGTCGACCGCGCCGGCCAGCGCCGGGTCCAGGCCGTCGGGCACGACCAGGTCCGCGCCGACCAGGGCGACCCGCCCGTACGCGGTGAGGCTGTGGTGGGAGACGCCGAGGTGCCGGGGACGGGGGTCGGCGTCGGAGATCCGCAGTGATCCGACCGGGCGTCCGCCCAGCGTGCCGATGGCGTTCACGGCCTCGCCGACGGCGACGCCGGAGAAGCCCCACCGCGTCCCGGTGCCGAGGTTACCGGGGCCCTGGGCGACGATCGCGACGTCGGCGTGGAGCACGTGCCGGGCGGCGAGCAGCCCGGTGTGCAGGGTGGCGGCCTCGAGGTCCCCGCCGAACGCCTGCCCGACGGTGACCGTGCCGACGAGGTGCCCGCGCAGCCCGGCGAGGGTGCGAGAGAACCAGGCGGGCAGGGCGCCGCCGTCGGTGAGCAGGTACGCGACCCGGGCGTCGGGGGCGTCGGCGTGGATCCCGGCGAGGATCGCGGGCAGCGCGGAGTGCAGGTCGGCGGTGACCACGGGCAGGCCGGCGAGGTCGTCGGCGGTGGCGAGGACGTCGTGGTGCGGTGACGCCTCCTCGTCGACGCCGAGCAGGATGGGTTGCAGTGGGGTGTAGCGGGCCTTGACGAGGTGACCCGCCTCGCGGGTGTCGAGCGCCTGCGCCGGGTCCGGCGGCAGCCGGTCGGGCAGGGCCACGACCAGGGCGTACCCGCCGGTGCCGAGGCCCATCAGCAGCGCGCCGGCGTTGAGCAGGACCCGGTCGCCGGGTTCCGGACGGCCGACGAGTGCCGGGTAGGCGAGGGCCCGCATGGGTGTGCCGTCGGACAGGTCGACGTCGAGTTCCACCGCGCCGGTCCACTCCCGCCGCAGCGCCCTGACCGTGCCCGTCCGCCATCGCACCATGCCGGGCACGCTAGCGGGTGCCGGTGGTCGCCCTCCGGAGCGGGTCCGCGGCCCCGGGGTGGGTCCGCGGCGCGGTGGATGGGACCGGTGGGCCGGGGCGGCGGGGGCGGGAGAGGGCGACGCGACGTAGCCCACGCCGTGCCCGCGTGGGTACCCGGTTCCGGCGCGTCGGCTGCTAGCGTCTACCGCGTGTCGCGGACCCGCACCGAACGCCTGGTCAACCTGGTGATCTGCCTGCTGTCCACGCGACGGTTCCTGACCGCCGCGCAGATCGCCGCGACCGTTCCCGGCTACGAGCACGATCCGGACGACGCGCGGGACCACGAGGCGTTCCAGCGCAAGTTCGAGCGCGACAAGGCGGAGTTGCGGGAGTTGGGCGTCCCGCTGGAGACCGGCACGGCGAGCGCCTTCGACGCCGAGCCCGGCTACCGCATCGCCCACCGGGAGTACGCGCTGCCGGACATCCCCCTCGAACCGGACGAGGCCGCGGCGGTGGGCATCGCCGCGCGGCTGTGGCAGCACGCCGGACTGGCGGCGGCGGCCTCCTCGGGGCTGGCGAAGTTGCGCGCGGCCGGCGTCGACGTGGATCCGCAGGCCACCCTCGGCCTGGAGCCGATGGTCACGGTCGACCCGGCGTTCGCGCCGCTGACCGCCGCCGCACGGGACCGCCGCGAGGTGACCTTCGACTACCGCGTCCCGGACCGGGACGAACCCACCCGCCGGCGGCTGCAGCCGTGGGGCGTGGTCTGCTGGCGTGGCCGGTGGTACGTGGTCGGCCACGACCTGGACCGGGCCGCCACCCGCTGCTTCCGCCTGTCCCGTGTGGTCGGCGCGGTCCGGGCGACCGGCGCGACGGGCGCGTACTCCCCGCCCGCCGGGGTGGACCTGATCAGCCACGTGGC
>NZ_JBFAMU010000731.1:0-1929 GCF_040656655.1 Micromonospora sp. NPDC049799 | reverse complement strand
GGCCGCGCAGGGCGGGCACGGCGGTCGCCGCGTCGGCGAAACCCCGCAGGATCTGGGAGAGGATCACGCCCGAGTTGCCCCGGGCGCCGAGCAGGGCGCCCCGGGCCATCAGCCGCAACGCGTGCCCGTGCGGCGTCGGCCCGCCGTCGGGCAGCGTGTCCAGGTCCATCGCGAGGGCCTGCTGGGCCGAGGTGAGGGTCAGCACGAGGTTGGTGCCGGTGTCACCGTCGGGCACCGGGTAGACGTTCAGGTCGTCGATCTCGCCCTGGTGCCGTTTCAGCGCGGCCAGCCCGCCCGCGCACCAACGGCGGACCGCGGCGGCGTCGAGGGTGTCCAGCACGGCGAGTAGCCTACTGGCGCGCACCGACACCCGCCCGGGTCGCCGGACCCCCTCCCGGCGTGTCCCCGCGCGCACCCTCCGCCGCCTGGGCCGGGGCGATTCGTCGCTCCGGCCGGTCATCGGGTAACCTGGCCAGGTTGCCCGGGCAGCGCCTGGCGGCGACCTCATGAACGTTTCAATCCCAGGAGTATCCCGTGGCTAGCGTGTGCGACGTCTGTGGCAAGGGACCGGGCTTCGGCCACAACGTGTCCCACTCGCACCGGCGGACCAACCGCCGCTGGAACCCGAACATCCAGTCGGTGCGTACCCCGGCCGGTGGCGGCAACACCAAGAAGTTGCAGGTCTGCACCTCCTGCATCAAGGCTGGCAAGGTCACCCGCGCCTGACGCGGTAACGAACTGCGGCGAAGCCGACGGCTCCCCTCGGGAGCCGTCGGCTTCGCCATGTCCGAACCCCACCCACCCCGGCCCCGCGATCTTGCACTTTCGGCCCCCGATACGCGGCTTTTCATAGGCTTTGCCCGGGCAGAAAATGCAAGATCGCGAAAGGCGTTCCTCAGAGGGTCCTGCCGAACGAGATGCAGCCCGGAGCGTCGGCGTAGAAGCCGAAGTTCGGGATGCGCTCGTAGCCGGACGACACGTACAGGGCGATCGCCTCGGGCTGCTTGTCGCCGCACTCCAGGACGATCCGCTTGCGGCCCCGTTCCCGTGCCGAGCGCTCCACCGCCGCCAGCACCGCCCGGGCCACGCCCCGACCGCGCGCCTCCGGGGTGACGTACATCCGCTTCAGCTCGGCGATGTCACCCTCTTCGCCATGGCTGCGCCAACCGCCGCAGCCCACCGGCCGGCCCTCGATCAGGGCCACCAGGAACGTCCCGGCGGGGGGCTCGAAGTCCGTCGCGTCCACCGGCGTTTCGTCGCCGCCGCCCCCGTACCGGGCACCCAGGTCGGCCAGCGCGGCGCGGACCAGCGCCTGCGACTCCGGCGCGTCGAACCGCTGCACTCGGATCTCGATCTCGCTCACCGCGCCAGGGTACGACCGCGGCCCGCCCCGGTCCGGGGCCGGCCGTCCCCGTTCGGTCGCAGATCACTCCCGACCCGCTCGGCGGTGCGCCGCGACGGGCCCTCGGTGTCCGTCAGCGGAAGTGGTCCCAGCCGGCGGGGCCTTCCCAGGGCCGGCCGTCCACCGTCACCCCCGAGCCGGCGGTGACCGTGCCGATCGACCGCCAGCCCTCCGGCAGCGCCGTCGGGGGGAAGGTGGCGGCCAGCGCGTGGTCGTCGCCACCGGCGAGGATCCAGGCGTACGGGTCGACACCGAGGGCCTGGGCGGCGTCGCGCATCTGCCGGGGCACCTCGAAGGCGTCCCGGCGCACGTCGATCCCGACGCCGCTGGCCTTCGCCACGTGACCCAGGTCGGCCAGCAACCCGTCCGACACGTCGATCATGGCGGTCGCCCCGGCCTCGGCGGCCTGCGGCCCGGCCGCGTACGGCACCTCGGGCCGCCGGTACGCCTCGACCAGCACCCGGGGTGTCCGGAAGCCCCGGGAGAGCACGGTCAGCCCGGCCGCCGCGTACCCGGTCCGGCCGGCC
>NZ_JBFAMU010000730.1:0-1930 GCF_040656655.1 Micromonospora sp. NPDC049799 | reverse complement strand
TCGGTCAGGGCGGTCAGCGCCTCGCACATCTCGTCGAGGGTGCGGCCGAGGACCACGGCCCGGTGCGGGAACAGGGTGCGTCCGGCGAGGGCGTGTGCCACGTCGACGAGGTCCAGGTCATCTGTGTCGGTGGCCCAGTCGCGTAGCCGGCGGCCGTACTCGCGCAGCGTGGTCTCGGTCTTCGCGGACAGCAGCCACGGCACCCAGCCGCCACCGGGCTGATCCGTCAACCCGCCCGACGCATCCACAACGGGAACGGCGTCCGGCTCCGCCGAGGCCGGTAACTCCTCGATGATCAGGTGGGCGTTGGTGCCGCTCATCCCGAACGCCGACACCGCCGCCCGGCGCGGGTGCCCGTTCGGCTTCCAGTCGACCACCCGGTCGAGCAGCCGGACGTTGCCGCTGTCCCAGTCGACGTGCGGGCTCGGCGCGTCGATGTGCAGCGAGCGGGGCAGCATGCCCTGCTGCAGGGCGAGGACCATCTTGATCACGCCGGCGACGCCGGCCGCGGCCTGGGTGTGGCCGATGTTCGACTTGACCGACCCGAGCCACAGGGGCTGGTCGTCCCGCCGGTGCTGTCCGTAGGTGGCCAGGAGCGCCTGGGCCTCGATCGGGTCGCCGAGGGTGGTGCCGGTGCCGTGGGCCTCGACGGCGTCGACGTCGGCCGGGGTCAGCCGGGCGTTGGCCAGGGCCTGGCGGATCACACGTTCCTGCGCCGGCCCGTTCGGGGCGGTCAGCCCGTTGCTCGCGCCGTCCTGGTTCACCGCCGAGCCCCTGATGACAGCGAGCACCCGGTGGCCGCGTTCCTGGGCCACCGACAGCCGTTCCAGCAGCACCAGGCCGACGCCCTCGGCGAAGCCGAACCCGTCGGCCGCCTCGGCGAACGGCTTGCACCGGCCGTCCGGGGAGAGGCCCCGCTGCCGGCTGAACTCCACGAAGCCGCCCGGCGTGGCCAGCACCGTCACCCCACCCGCGAGCGCCAGGTCGCACTCGCCGTTGCGGATCGCCTGCGCAGCCAGGTGCATCGCCACCAGCGACGACGAGCACGCGGTGTCCACGGTCATCGCCGGGCCCTCCAACCCGAGCGTGTATGCGATCCGCCCCGACGCCAGCGCGGTGGTCGCCCCGGTCATCAGGTAGCCCTCGTAGTCCTCCGGCACCTCGTCGAACCGGGGCCCGTAGTCGTTGTCGATGACCCCGGTGAACACGCCGGTCGCGGTGCCGCGCAGGTGAGCCGGGTCGATGCCGGCCCGCTCCACCGCCTCCCACGCGGTCTCCAGCAGCAGCCGCTGCTGCGGGTCCATGGCCGCCGCCTCCCGGGCGTTGATGCCGAAGAAGGCCGCGTCGAAGCCGGCGGCGTCGTCCAGGAAGCCGCCGTGCCGGGTGTACGTGGTTCCCGGCGTGCCGGGGTCCGGGTCGTAGATGGCCTCGACATCCCAGCCCCGCCCGTCCGGAAACTCGCTGATCGCGTCGCCCTCGGAGATCACCAGCTGCCACAGCTTCTCCGGCGAGCCGACCCCGCCCGGGTAGCGGCAGGCCATGCCGACGATCGCCACCGGCTCGTCGGCTGCGGCCACCCGGACCGGCGTCGCGGCGCGGGCCGCCGGCACCCCGGACACCAACTCGCGCAGGTGGTCGACGACCGCCGTCGGGGTGGGATGGTCGAACACCAGCGTCGCCGGCAGCGTCAGGCCGGTGGCCGCGCCCAGCCGGTTGCGCAGCTCCACGGCCGCGAGGGAGGTGAACCCGAGGTCCTTGAACGCCTGCCCCGGATCGACCGTCTCCGCCGACTCCAGTCCGACCACCGTCGCCACGGCCCCCAGCACCAGGTCGTGCAGGGCCTGCCGCTGTTCCGCCGCCGGCCGGGCGGCCAGCCGCTCGGCATACGTCAGCGGGCCGGCGTCGGCCGCGGCGTTGCGCAGTCCGCCGC
>NZ_JBFAMU010000729.1:0-1945 GCF_040656655.1 Micromonospora sp. NPDC049799 | reverse complement strand
TACTGGTGCAGGTAGCCGCTGGTGGAGGCGCAGGTGACGATGGTGCCGCCCTTCTTGGCGACGTAGACGCTGGCGCCGAAGGTCTCCCGGCCCGGCGTACGCCCGACGCCGTCGTGTGCCTGCCGTGACTCGTGCCATGCCGCTCCTCGATGGGTCGTGGGGACGCCCGTCCGGTCGTCTCCGGGTGCCGGGGGACACCAGGCGATCACAGGGGACCGAAAGAGCGGGGAAAGCCCGACGGTAGATCGGCGGACGCCGGGTGGCAACGGCACTACAGGAGGCGGGCGTCGTGGGCGAGCAGGGCGATCTGCGTGCGGTTGCCGAGATCCAGCTTGGTGAGGATGTGCGAGACGTGCGCCTTGACGGTGGTCACACCCATGAGCAGGTCGGTGGCGATCTCGGCGTTGGAGCGGCCCCGCGCGACGGCCACGACGACCTCACGCTCGCGCGGGGTGAGCGCGTCCAGCGACACCCGCGCCCGCTCGTACGCCTCCGCCTCGTCGGCCACCTGCCGCATCAGGCGACGGGTGACACCGGGCGAGAGGATCGGGTGCCCGGCGGCGACGGCGCGGACCGCCTGGCTGATGCGCTCCGGCGGGGTGTCCTTGAGGAGGAACCCGCTGGCGCCGGCCCGCAGGGCACGTACGACGTGGTCGTCGGTGTCGAACGTGGTGAGCACGATGATCTCCGGTGGCCGCGGGCGGCGACGCAGCCGTTCGGTGGCGGTAATGCCGTTGACGCCCGGCATCCGGATGTCCATCAGCACCACGTCGGGCGCGTGCCGGTCCACCGCGATCAGCGCCTGCGCGCCGTCGGCCGCCTCGCCCACCACGGTGATCCCGTCGTCGCCGTCGAGCATGGTGGTCAGCACGGTGCGGACCAGCGGATCGTCGTCGACGATCACGACGCGGACGCTGCCGGTCACGCCGGCCACGGCAGCCGCCCGGTCAGGTGGAAACAGCCGGATTCGTCGACGTGGTGGGTGACGGATCCACCCGCCACGGCGGCCCGTTCGGCCAGACCGATGAGCCCGGTACCCGGGTCCGTGGCGGTCGCGGCCGGCCCGGCGGTGGGATTGCGGACGGAGACGGTCAGGTGCCCGCCGGGCGCGCCGGTGAGCGTGACGAGCACCGGTTGCCCGGTCGCGTGCCTGCGGGCGTTGGTGAGCGCCTCCCGCACGATGCGGTACGCGGTGCGACCCAACATGGCCGGAATTCCGTCCGGTGCGCCGAGCCGGTCGTCGACCTCGACGCGCTGGCCGGCGGCCCGCGCCTCCGCGAGCAGGTGGGGAAGGTCGGCGAGGGTCTGGGCGGCCGGCTGGTCGGCGTCGGTGTCGGCGTCGTCGTCGCGACGCAGCAGCGTCACCACCTCGCGCAGCTCGTCGAGGGCCTGCTGGGCGCTGGCCCGGACGACCCCGGCCGCGGCGCTCAACCGCTCCGGCGGCGCGTCCGGCCGGTACTCCATCGCGCCGGCCGCCGCCGCGAGCAGGGACAGCCGATGCGCCAGCACGTCGTGCATCTCCCGCGCGATCCGGTTCCGCTCGCCCGCCCGCGCCTCGGCGACGCGGCGCTCCTGCTCGCGTTCCGCGCGCCGGGCCCGGTCCCGCAGGGCCGCCACCAGGGCGTGTCGCGCCCGCGCCCAGGTGCCCCAGCCGAGCAGCGCCGCGAACGCCGCGGCGATGAGCAGGAACCACCAGCCGTACGGCAGCCCCTCCACCGGCCGCCACCGGCCCAGCACCGCCTCGCCGGCGAGGCCGGCCACCGTCACCGCCAGGGCCGGTCGGAGGGGCCGGTGCCGGGCGGTCCACAGCACCGCGAAGCTCGCCACCGGCGTGACCACCGGGGACAGCGCCACCAGCAGGCCGGCGAGCACCCCGCCGACCTCCGGCCGGCGTACGACCAGCGGAACGAGCGCCACCGCGACGACCGCCAGGCTCACGTCGAGC
>NZ_JBFAMU010000728.1:0-1951 GCF_040656655.1 Micromonospora sp. NPDC049799 | reverse complement strand
GACCGCCGCCGGCCACCGCCGCCCCGGACCGGCCGTCGGGGCGAGCCCGGCCGGAGCGGCGCCGGAGGGCGGCTCAGGCAACGTGGCGCAGGTAGCCCGCGACGGAGGCGTCGAGGACCTCGCGTCCGGGCCGTGCCCACACCTCGGCGGAGAAGACCTCCACCTCGACCGGTCCGGTGTAGCCGGCCGCGTCGACGGCCGCACGCAGGCGGCGCAGCTCGATGCAGCCGTCGCCGGGCAGCGCACGGCCCAGCAGCACGCCCTCGGGCAGCGGGGTCACCCAGTCGCACACCTGGAACGCGGCGATCCGCGCCCCCGCGCGGGCGATCTGCGCGTACACGGTGTCGTCCCACCACACGTGGTACGCGTCGACGACGACACCCACCACACCCGGGTCGAACGCCTCGGCGATGTCGAGCGCCTGGCCCAGCGTGGCGACGACGCACCGGTCGGCGCAGAACATCGGGTGCAGCGGCTCGATGGCCAGGGTCACCCCGGCCGCCGCGGCGTGCGGGGCCAGCTCGGTGATCGCGTCGGCGACCCGCTTCCGGGCGCCGTCGACGTCCCGGCTGCCCGGTGGCAGGCCGCCGGAGACCAGCACCAGCACGCCCGCACCGAGTGTGGCGGCCTCCTCGATCGCCCGCAGGTTCTCGTCCCGCCAGCCGTCGGCGGTGAAGAACCCGCCCCGGCACAGCGAGGTCACGGCCAGCCCGGCGTCGCGCACCAGCTTCGCGGCGCGGCCCAACCCGTACTCGGCCACCGGCTCCCGCCACAGGCCGATCCCGGGCACCCCGGCGTCGACGCACCCGGCGACCACGTCCTCCAGCGGCCAGTGCTTCGCCGTGGCCTGGTTGAAGGAGAACCGCCCCAGACCCGGCTCACTCACTGGTCCACCCCCGCCGTGGCGAAGAACGCCCGCGCGCGGGCGGCGGCCCGCTCGGCGTCCGGCAGCAGGCCGGCGGCGTCGGCGAGGGTGAGCAGGGTCGCCAGGTGCGCCGGCGAGCGACCGGACTGGAGGCCCCCGACCATGGTGAAGTGGTCCTGGTGACCGGCCAGCCAGGCCAGGAAGACGATGCCCGTCTTGTAGAACCAGGTGGGCGTCGCGAACAGGTGCCGGGCCAGCGGCACGGTGGGCGCGAAGATCGCGTCGTACGCCGCCAGGTCGTCGCGGTCCAGCGCGGCCAGCGCGGCGGCGGCGGCCGGCGCGATCGCCGCGAACACCCCGAGCAGGGCGTCGGAGTGGCCGACCTCGTCGCCCCGGATCAGCTCCGGGTAGTGGAAGTCGTCGCCGGTGTAGAGGCGTACGCCCGCGGGGAGCCGGCGACGCAGCGCGACCTCCCGGGCGGCGTCGAGCAGCGACACCTTGATGCCGTCCACCCGCGACTCGTGCGCCTTGACCAGCTCGACGACCGTGTCGGCGGCCAGGTCGAGGTCGCTCGCGCCCCAGTAGCCGGCCAGCGCCGGGTCGAACATCGACCCGAGCCAGTGCAGCACGACCGGCCCGTCGGCGGCGGTGAGCAGCTCGTCGTACACCCGCAGGTAGTCCTCGGGGCCCTGGGCCGCGGCGGCGAGGTCCCGGCTGCACATCAGCACCGGGCGGGCGCCGGCCTCCTGCACCTCGTCGAGCTGCTCGCGGTAGGCCCGGGTCACGTCGGCCAGGGTGGCCGGACCTGCCGGAAGCTGGTCGGTGGCGACACCGGCCACGATCCGCGCGCCCACCGCGCGCGCCTCGGCGGCGCTGCGCCGGATCAGCTCCCGGGTGGTCGGGTGGTCCAGACCCATGCCACGCTGCGCGGTGTCCATCGCCTCGGCGACCCCCAGGCCGTACGACCAGAGGTGCCGCCGGAAGGCCAGGGTGCGCTCCCAGTCGAGCACGGCCGGGACGCCCCGACGATCACGTCGCCGTAGACGGTCCACGCCTGCTCGCCGATGAACTCCGCCTGCGACTGGG
>NZ_JBFAMU010000727.1:0-1954 GCF_040656655.1 Micromonospora sp. NPDC049799 | reverse complement strand
GCCAGGTCGGCCGGGCCGGTCCCGGCGTCGGCGAGCAGCCGGATGGTGTGCGCGCGGTCGGCGGCGGAGATGCCGGTGGTGACGCCCTCGCGGGCGTCCACCGTGACCGTGTACGCGGTGCCGCGCTTGTCCTGGTTGGTGTGGTGCATCGGCGGCAGGTCCAACCGGTCGCACTCGCTCTCGGTGAGCGGTACGCAGACGTAGCCGGACGTGTACCGCACCATGAAGGCGAGCAGCTCCGGCGTCGCCAGTTCGGCGGCGAAGATCAGGTCGCCCTCGTTCTCCCGGTCCTCGTCGTCGACCACGACGACCGGTCGTCCGGCGGCGATGTCCGCCACCGCCTGCTCGATACTCGCGAACCTGGTCATGCGACGGCCTCCGAATAGGTCGACGGGATCGGTGCGGGTGCCGGTCGGGCGGCCCGCGAGGTGCGCCACCAGGCGGCGAGGCCGGCGACGCAGAGCGCGCCGTAGAACAGGTACATCGCCGCCGACGGGTAGAAGCCGCCGCGCAGCAGCAGCGGTACGCCGACCGCGTCCACAGCGATCCAGATCAGCCAGAAGTCCACCCAGCCGCGCGCCATGCCGTACGTGGCGAGGAGGCTTCCGGTGAGGATCCACGCGTCCGGCAGCGGCCCCCACGAGCCGAGGGCGGCCAGCACCGGGTACGCGGCGGCGGTGCCGACGACCGCGGCGAGCAGCAGGCCCATCCGCTCACGGGCGGTGGCCCAGCGCGGCGTGACGGCGGCGCCGTCGGCCTCCAGCCCCAGACGGCGGGTACGCGACCAGCGCCACCAGCCGTAGAGGCTGACGGCGAAGAAGAAGACCTGACGGCCGGCCTGCCCGTAGAGGTCGTGCGCCTGCGGGGTGGCGAAGACACCGCCGAGGAAGACGGTGAGCAGCAGCGCGTTGCCGATCATGCCGACCGGCCAGGCCCAGACCACCCGACGCAGGCCGAGCAGCGCCGAGGCCAGCCCGAAACCGTTGCCGACGATCTCCCGGACCAGCACCGGCGAACCGGCGATCTCCACCTGCGCGTGCAGCAACCAGCCGAGGGGACCCATCAGGCCACCTGCCCCGTACCGCCGGCGCCGAGCAGCCGCTCGACGTACTTGGCGAGGACGTCGACCTCCAGGTTCACCGGGTCACCGACCTGTCGGGCGCCGAGGGTGGTCAGCTTCAGGGTGGTCGGGATCAGCCCGACGGCGAACCAGTCCGGGCCGACCTCGGCGACGGTCAGCGACACGCCGTCGACGGTGACCGAGCCCTTCTCCACCACGTACCGGGCCAGGGCGGCGGGCAGCCGGAAACGCACCGTCTCCCACTGCGCGGCCGGCTCCCGGGCGGTCACCTCGCCGACGCCGTCCACGTGCCCCTGCACGATGTGCCCGCCCAGCCGGCTGCCGAGGGCGGCGGCGCGCTCCAGGTTGACCGGGTCCCCCGGGCGCAGCGCGCCCAGGGCCGAGCGGCGCAGCGTCTCACCCATCACGTCGGCGGTGAAGACACCGTCGGCGGCGTCGACCACCGTCAGGCAGACCCCGTTGACCGCGATGGAGTCGCCGTGCCGGGCGTCCGAGGTGACCAGCGGGCCACGGACCGCGACCAGCGCCGAGTCCCCCGCCGTCGGAGTGATCCGGACGACCTCGCCCAACTCCTCGACGATGCCGGTGAACATGTCAGGCCTCCCTCTTCCGGGGCAGCGCGGTGATCCGCAGGTCGGGGCCGACCTGCGTAACGTCGACGAAGTCCACGTCGATGGCCTCGGCAATGGTCGTCACACCCGCGTCGACCAGCGCGGTGGGACCGGCGCCGAGCAGGCGCGGCGCGACGTAGGCGACGATCTTGTCGACCAGGCCGGCGGCGAGGAACGCCCCGGCCAGCTTCGGCCCGCCCTCCAGCAGCACCGCGCGGATCCCGCGCCCGTGCAGCGCGGCGAGCAGCGCCGGCAGGTCGAC